>PXEJ01000039.1 GCA_003566215.1 Cyanobacteria bacterium T3Sed10_376R1m
AGGATTGCCAGACTCAGATAGTTTATAGCTACCTTCTTGTAAACCATGTTTAACAGCTACTCTCTCATCAAAAACAAAACATTCTCCTTGCCACAAACTTTCCTCTTCAGGAATTTCTTGCAAATATTTCAGAATACCTCCTTGGAGATGATACACTTCCTTAAAACCTTTACTCAACATTAAAGAGGTCACTTTTTCGCAACGTATTCCTCCTGTACAGAACAAAGCTACTTTTTCTTGTTTATTATGGCTTAAATCGTTTTCAATATAATCATTAAATTCTTTAAAAGAGTTAATGTGAGGATTTTCTGCTTTTCTAAATGTGCCTATTTTATATTCATATTCATTACGAGTATCAACAACTCTAACATTAGGTTGAGAAATTAATTGATTCCATTCTTTGGGGGAAATATATGTCCCTACTTTTTCTTCTGGATTAGCTTCAGGAATACCAAAGGTAATAATCTCTGGTTTGATTTTTACTTTCATTCTTTCAAAAGGAATGATATTCGTTGAGGTTAATTTTACTTCAAATTCTTGGTTATTAAGTTCATTTTTTATTTGTTCAATAATAGTTTCTATGGCTTTATTTTCTCCGACAATATTGCTATTAATTCCTTCTTCAGCAATTAAAATTGTACCTTTTATGGATAAGTTATTACACAATTCTAGTAGTCTGCTTTGTAATTCCAGAAGATTGTTGATTTGGGTAAAAAGATAGAAAGAAGCAAAGGTGTAATTCATGGAAAATATGCTGGTAACTTTTAAGTAATTTAGTCTAAATTAGAAAGAAATTAGATGTAAAATTTTACGGTTTAGATTAACGAATTTTATTATAGCTTGAGGAGCATTTTTTTTCGATGGTCTTTGCTCAAAAGTCTAAATTTGGGTAGTTTATCAATTAAGATGAAGAAATGTAACAATGTTTTGCAAACCGATGGAATCAAAAACTAATCCTAATTCAGCTTTTCTCAATTCGTTAATTTACATTGCGCCTTTTTTTCTTTGGGGAAGTGCAATGGTAGCAATGAAGGGTATAGTTACCCAAACTACTCCTTTATTTATGGGGGGAGTGCGCATTTTACCTGCGGGAATTTTGGTATTGTTATTTGCGATGGTGAAGGGGAAGTCTTTCCCTAAGTCTTGGGTTGCATGGGGTTGGATTTTACTTTTTGGGTTGGTAGATGGGGCGATGTTTCAAGGCTTTTTGTCGGAAGGATTGATGCGTACTGGTGCTGGTTTGGGTTCAGTTATGATTGATTCTCAACCTTTGGCGGTGGCTATTTTGTGCCGTTGGTTGTTTAAGGACATAATTGGTTTTTGGGGGTGGTTGGGTTTAGTTTTTGGTATTGTGGGTATTGCTCTAATTGGTTTGCCTGATGTTTGGATTACGAGTATTTTTGAGGGAAATTTGGGGGAATTTAATTTTAATTGGTTAGATTTGTTCAATAATGGCGAATGGCTTATGTTATTAGCTTCTTTGTCTATGGCAGTGGGTACTGTGATGATTCCTTTTGTTTCTCGTCATGTGGATACGGTGGTGGCTACGGGGTGGCACATGATTATTGGCGGCATTGTTTTATTTTCCCTCAGTGCTGGTTTTGAGTCTTCTCAGTGGGTTAATTTGGATTTGGGGGGATGGCTTTGTTTGGGTTATGCCACTATATTTGGAAGTGCGATCGCTTATGGGGTATTCTTTTATTTAGCTAGTAAAGGTAATATAACCAGTCTGAGTGCGTTAACTTTTCTTACTCCAATATTTGCTTTGAGTTTTGGCAATTTATTATTAGGTGAAGAACTTTCTTTGTTACAATGGCAGGGAGTTTGTTTAACTTTGGTCAGTATTTATTTGATTAATCAACGAGAAAAAATTAGTAAAAACTGGATTAATTTAAAACCCAAATTAAATTTTTTAAAACTATACAACTAATAAAACAATTACGTAAATTAGCCATTTATTTAGCATAGATAAAAATAAAATCATAATCGATAATGAAAGTTACATCATGAACAAAATATTGTAGTTATGGATGTCGATGAATTGCTCAGATTATATTTTCAAGGAAGAAAAGATTTTAGCCGTCTTAATCTTTCTAACACCGAGATTATCCAAGTTAATCTAACCCAAATAGATTTAAGCTATAGTAATTTGAGTTGGAGTAATCTGAGTGCTGTTGACTTAAGTGGAGCTGATTTAAGTCACGCTGATTTAGTCAATAGTCGTGTTATTAGCTCAAAATTGATTGGAACAAATTTACATCATACCGACTTAAGTTATGCAGATTTAAGTTGGACTAATTTTAATGGTGCAGACTTAAGTTATGCAGATTTAAGCTACGCTAATTTAAGCAAGGCTTTTTTATCAAATGTTAATTTAGTCGGAGCAAATTTAACCGGGGCAAATTTAACCGGGGTAATGGTAACGGGAGTTGATTTTAGTTATGCTAATCTTTCGGAAGCCAATCTAACTGGCATAAGTTTGATTGGGGCAGATTTTGGCAGGGCAAATTTATCTGGGGGCAATTTACAGAGTTGCAATTTGGCAGAATCAGATTTTAGCCGTGGGGATTTGCGAGGGTGTCAATTGAGAAATGCTAATTTAGAGGAGGCAATTTTTAGTAGTGCGAATTTAACTAAAGCCAATTTAAGGGGTGCAAATTTGAGTGGTGCTCAGTTGCGCAATATTGGGAATAATCAATTTAATGTGTCTCAATTGAGAAAGAAAACTGGGGGAAAAGGGAGAATATTATTTATTAATGCAAATTTAAAAAAGATCAATTTTGAGGGAGCAGTTTTAGAAAATTGCTTTTTTCATTATGCTTTATTATCAGAGGCGATCTTGTTGGATGTCAATTTGAATCGGGGTAGTTTTATCGGTGCGGATTTACAAAATGCTGATTTGAGAAATGCTGATTTGAGAAATAGTAGTTTAGGTAATGCTAATCTCTCTCAAACAAAGATGCCCGATGGATCAATTCATCCTTGACAACCCTATACTTTGACTCTATCTGATTATTTAGGTACTGATTTTTTGTTTTTAGTCAGCCCATATTACTGGTTACTGCGATGGTTAATTTACCCGATCTTCTGCACTTCATCAGGACTTACGGAAAAGACATAATATAATAATAGAAAGAATTATCCGACAAAGAATGTTTTATCTCTGTACTTTATTCGACTAATTTGAACTATAAGAAGCTATGATCTCTATACAGCAAGAATTTTAATTATTATTATCCGTTCAACATACTCATATAAGGGTTTCAGGGTTTAAAATTAGATTTAGTCTAAACTCAAGTTATAAAGAAGATTTAAAAAAAGGAGGTTTTTTAAGCCTCCTCATAATTTTAAAAAAATTATTTACTGCGAATGGTGATACCGTGTAAATCGCTGTGTTCTTTTCCTAGATAATTATGCCCTCCCGCAATAGATGGAATGGTGGCAATATCTTCAGTATTAGAACTACGCAAAACAGAAACTAAGTGTCCAGACGCACCATTTTCTGTAAGTTCAATTACCCCAACTCCCGGACAACTTCCTTGGGAAGAATGGGCAACGGAGACGGGAATCGGCCCACGAAGAGCGACTAATAAATATTTACCATCGGGACTTGCTTCAATTAAATCAGGTGCTGGATCATTTTTGGGTAAATCAGGATCATCATTAATGGATGCCATGGCACAAGCACCCACGCCGTTACCTTTTCCATCGGCGGAAGTCAGATCATATTGTGAATTTGTCCGGGTTGCGGTATCAAATACTTGAACTGTATTTTGAATTCTATCAATGGTGTGAACATAAAACCCTGAATTAGTCACAACCATACCATGGCTGTCACGACGGGTAGAGACACCCGGCATTTGTCCTGTGGTGTTTTCTGATTCACCATCAGAGTTACCGTTGGTGGCGGTGTTGTTTTCGTCTTTATAAACTACTGTGGGGGTGGGAAGATTGGAGAGGTTGTATAATTCTCGAAAATTACGATCATTGATTGTATAGGTGGTAAAGGTTGATTGAGTTGCCCCTGCACCGCTGGCAGAAATTCCCGCATTTAACCACATATTTCCGTTTACTTCTACTCCTCCACAGCCTGCACCGTTAATAACTTGTGAACCATATTCTCCAACAATGTTCATGGGAGTGTTTTTGGTATCGGCAACGATTAATCCCCCCCCTGCTAGGGTAATATAAGCGTGATCACGGCTAGAAACGATGGGACAGATAATTAAATTATTTGGTCTGCCTCCTAAATCGCCATTTTTTCCTGTGGCACAGCCGTTTTCTTTACACTGTCCATTGGGGGTTAAATCTGATAAGGCTTCGGGGTTATAGCTTCCTGTTATTCTACCGATTAGATCATGATTTTGAGCATTTTGACCTAAAAATACTTTGGCGGAGTCAATAATTTGTAAATTTTTGCCTACTCCTAAGGATGCTGATTTACGGTAGTTAGCGTCAATGATTTTATCATCACGATCGCGCATAATATCAATTCGCTCTAGTAGCTTACCATTGAGATTAGCAATGAGTAAAGCACTTCCATCACTATTCCAAAAGGACATATGTACAGAACGTTCTGCTTCACTTCCTGTGGTGGCAGTAACTCGAAAAAGGGCGATCGCCTCTTTAGTTTCACCGTCAATGATGCCGACAAAACCACCGCCCGGGGTAAATAGATTAACGTTAAGATATTTATTCTGAGGATCAGTAATCATGCCGTGTAACCGCCCGAAACCGGGTAAATCGGCTAGGGTTTGACCGGTGACTCCATTTTCGTCATGTTCGACTAAAGTGGGAGGGAAAACTACTTTGACATCGCAAGGGCCTTGACCCGCAATGTTGTTGCCGTCACAGCCGAGGGGTTGGGCTGGTGTACCTGTTTTTATCTGTGTTTCTAAGTCTTGGCTATCCCATACCCAAATCCAACCGCCTTCTACTCCTACACTTTGGATGTTGGGAGCAGAATTAGATTGATCTGACCCCCATATTTCATAACCTTTAGTGTCAATGGCTACCCCTTGGGAGATGATTAGAAGGGTAGTTGCGATGGTAACTAAAAGAAGAGTAAAAGGTTTTTTAAAAAACCTTAATATATTGACCATTAATGTTATTTACTTTTTTATTTAATACTAATAGCTTATTATAAGCAAGAAATAAAACAACTGTTAATCGCCGTAATTGTTGTAATATTTAGTATAATTAGAACTATCATTTTCTTTCTTAACGCCATTAGCAACTATTCCTAAAATAGATAAATTGCTCATTTGCAAATCATTAATTGTTTGTTCAACTCTGCCACGATGAGTATTACCCAAACCAACAACGAAAACTAAACCATCACTAAAGGGAGTGATGATTTTAGCATCAGAAAAGCCCATTAAGGGTGGGGTGTCATAAATAACCAGATCAAAATCTTTTTGGAGTTTAGCCATTAAAGATTTCATTTTTTGAGACGATATAATGCGAGTTGGACTTGGGGGCTTAGACCCTGCACTGATAATATATAGTTTTTCATGCTCTGATTTTTGAATTATTTGATCTAGGGAAATATTATCAGTAATAAAATTTGTTAATCCTGTTTTATTTCTTAGTCCTAAATACTCATGTACCCTTGGTTTACGAAGATCTACATCTACCAAAAGAACTTTTTTCCCGAGCATGGATGCGGCTCTAGCCAATAATACACTGGTAGTCGATTTTCCTTCCCCAGCATCAGCCGCTGCAATTACCACAGAACGAATAGAACTATCTGAGCTCAAAAGATTTATATTAGTATAAAGAGAACAATAAGCATCAATATTTTCAACTTCCTGAAAATTAATTAATGTGTTTTTTTTACGCAGCTTACCTTTATTAAAATCAAA
This sequence comes from Cyanobacteria bacterium T3Sed10_376R1m, assembly GCA_003566215.1. Classification (GTDB taxonomy): domain Bacteria; phylum Cyanobacteriota; class Cyanobacteriia; order Cyanobacteriales; family Cyanobacteriaceae; genus Cyanobacterium. The sequence goes on from PXEJ01000039.1 coordinate 5,865, forward strand.
GTGAATCGGATTAGATTTTTTACTATAACTTTTATTTTGATGTTTTTTACCTACAGAAGGTAAATTTTTGGTATGGGGGATAATACCCAGA
>PXEJ01000068.1 GCA_003566215.1 Cyanobacteria bacterium T3Sed10_376R1m
AGCCACTACCCAACAAACTAGCTTGGATGACTGCTGTACTAATAGTTTCTAGGTTATACAATGCCAATTCAGGTAAAGAATATTTAGAAGCGAGTACCTCCCCTTGTTCGGTAATTTTGATTTTACCGTTAATGGTTGAAGTCGGTTGAGCTAAAATAGCCGCATAGGCAGGGCCTCCCCCTCTACCAACACTGCCCCCACGTCCGTGAAATATTCTTAAACTTAAACCATAGCTACTCCCTAATTTAGCTAAAACTTTTTGGGCTTTATGAATTTCCCAGTTACTACTTACAAATCCTGAATCTTTGTTACTGTCGGAGTAACCGAGCATCACTTCTTGTAGATTATGGGGTTTTACGTCGGGAATGAGTAAACTAGACTCCGCTTTGCTCATGTCTGGGTTGTCATAACCTCCTGATAAACAGGCACGATAGAGGGGGAGATCAAATAATTCTTTCATGACGGAGTAGGATCTTTTTAAGTCTTCTACCGTCTCGAAAAGGGGTACGATGCGAATACTACTTTTACCGATGACAGGATCATATAATCCCGCTTCTTTAGCTAATAGCAATACTTCTAATACATCACTGACATAGTTGGTCATGCTGATTATATAAGTATTACAGATTTCTAGACCAAATTCGACCTGGAGCGATCGCAACACCCTTAATGTTTCAATGGTTTCGGTAGTGGTTTCGGAGAAGGGAATAGGGTTTGGCACTAAGGGGCGACGGGTTTTCAACTCACTTATCAACCAAGCAGTTTTTTCCTTCTCCGATAAATCGTTGTAAGGTTTATCTAAAACTCCTAGATAACCAGCAATTTCATTCAAGGCATCGGAATGACGGGAAGAATCTTGACGAAAATCTAACTCCGTCAAATGAAAACCATAAATTTCTACCTGAAAAATTAAATGATCTAATTCTTGACAATTTAACCCCGTTTGCTCCAAATTCATCTTAATTAGATTTAAATCTGCCAAAAAGTCGAAATAGGTAGGGTAAAGATTATCTTCCTTGGTAGCCAACTTAATCGATTTTCTAGTTTCAGGATTAGATAGGGCCTTATTTCTAGCGAGGGTATTTTTTAGTTTTTGATCAATAAAAGCTAACTTGAGACGGTAAGGTTCTTGACGATAACGTACATACAGTTTGTCATATACCTCTGGCATTTTAACTCGATCTTGCTCTAAAGAGTCTAATAACTCAGGTAAAACATTGCACCAGTGTAAGGATAAACTTAACACATCATTGAGTTTTTCTACCGAATCCACATATTTTTCCACGACTAAATTACGTTGGTAACAAGCCGTTGACCATGTAACTTCTGGAGTTACAAAAGGGTTGCCATCACGATCGCCCCCTACCCATGAACCAAAATAACAAAATTTATGACCGGGAGGAACTAACTTCGGAAAAGTATTATGTAAAGCCTGTCTTAGCCGCTTAGATAAATCAGGAAGGGCATCAAACAAAACTTCTTGGAAATAGTGCAAAGCATAATCAACTTCATCTAAAACCGTAGGTTTAAATTGATGTAGTTCATCAGTACGCCACCATAATTGAATCTCATCCATTAAACGGGAGCGAAAATGCTCTACTTCATAGGAATTAGCTAAACCCATCCCCCGACAAGACTCTTCAGCCACATCTAACTTTTCTAAAATTTGTGAAATCCGTCTTTGTTTTTTGCGAATGGTATGACGAACAATTTCCGTGGGGTGTGCTGTAAAAACTAGGCGAATATCTAACTCATCTAATAATTGCTGAATTTTTTGGGGAGGCATATTCAGCTTTTGTAAATGGGGGAAAAGCCAATGAAAAGTCCCCCCACTAGCAGGATTTGGTTTTTGAGAAAAATAACTGTAATCCTTTTCTCCCGACTCTGTCTCAAAGGGATTACCATGACTTTGCCCCACTATTAGGCTATCAATGGCATTCATCTTTAAACTATTAACTTGTTCTTCGGTGGTGGTACTACGAATTATTTTTTGATTTCTTTGCTCATAGTGTTGCTCAACAATATTAATCAACTGAAAATAAAGTGCTAACGCCCGTGCCGCTTTAATGGCATCATCTAATTCTAATTTTTCAATCCACTTACTTACTGACTGTTTTGGGGTTTCTGAGGTTTGCCCCTCAGGAGAACAAGCGGATTTTAATTGCTCTAATAAATCAACTAACTGTTGTCCACATTCATTTCTTAAAACTAACTCCCACAAATTTTCTACTAACTTTAATCGGTTACGTAATAATAGTTCTGAATTAGAGTAAATACTTAACTCTTCTTTATGGCTAGTTTTTGTAAAAGTCATAATAATATTTGCTTCTCTTAGATTTTGATTCACGGGCGGTGTTGTCCTGACAATTTTATAATCTTAACTGTCATTATGGTTTAAATAAAGTTTTTTCAGATACATTTTCCATAAACCTTTTAATTGGGTTCGTTGTTGAATAACTGATGTTGAAACAATTACTACCCAAATCACTCAGGGATGATCAACTAATTGCTAAATAGTCCTAAAATATTCCACAATAGAAGTACAGGTTTAATAGTGAAATTATATGATAAATAACAATTTTAGTATTTTAAATTTATGGTTAGGAGCATTTTTACCCGGCATCACTGATGGCTTATTTTCGACTCAGGGAATAATGGTTATGCTTCTAGTTGCCTATGGTGGCGCTATGTGGATGTTTTTGACCAGTGCCCCAAAAGTACATACTATTATGGTTTCTGATTTGGTTGTTGCTCAACAATTTTATGAGGAATTATTGAGTTTACCAGTGGCTGATGTTCCTTTACATTACTATTACAATTATGAGCAGAGTTTAGGCTCAACGATGTTAGATCCTATTTATAGTGGTGCTAATATTAATAATACTCCTCTTATGACTGAAAATAGAGGTTTATGGTATCAATTGAAAAAGAATACTCAGTTACACGTTATTGGCGGTGCTAGTTTGGGTTATAAAAACTCTCAACGTCATGTTTGTTTCGACCATGAATGTCTTGATGATTTACTTTTAAGGGTTCAATCTCGTCGTTTGAAGTATAAAATTCGCAGTGAAAATCCTCTTAATTTTCTTGTTAAGGATTTGGATAATCGGGTGATTGAGATGGCTGAGGCAAAAACTTAAAATTTGAGATGGTGAAGATTCGTTTTATCGATTAGATTGTGTTTGAAACTTTTGAAAGTTGTAGGTATTAGTTTATTGGATTCTTCTGGTTTGTTATCTTTGGAGTCGGGAAGTTGGTTTAAGTTAATTTGTGGTGCTAGTTATCAACATCTACCTTCCATTCGTAATTTGGCTTTAGCTTATACCCTTGCAGGGGTTGATTGTATTGATGTGGCTGCGGATAAGGCTGTTATTCATGGAGCTTTAGCTGGTATAGCAATGGCTAAAAATTTTGCTTCAGATGCGATCGCACGGGGTTATCATCCTAGTAATCCCTTTTTAATTGTAAGTATTAATGATGGGGAAGATCCTCATTTTCGCAAAGCTTATTTTAACCCGAGTCAATGCCCCACCAGTTGCCCTCGCCCCTGTGAAAAGATTTGTCCTGCGGAGGCGATAAGTTTTCAATCTCAAAAACCGGGGGTGATCGAAAAACTGTGTTATGGTTGTGGTCGTTGTTTACCCATTTGTCCTTTCAATTATATTGAAACTCAATCCCATGTTATAAAAGTAACAGAGGTACTAAGTTGGTTGACTGAATTGCCTATTAATGGGCTAGAAATTCATACTCAAGAAGGGCATTTTAATTATTTTCAAAAGCTATGGCTATCTATTAAACCTCATTTACATCAATTAACGTTTATTGCTATTAGTTGCCCCTATACTCCCACTGTCATTGAATATTTAAAAAAGATTAACCAAATAATTCAACCTTTATCTATTCCTCTTATCTGGCAAACTGATGGGCGCCCCATGAGTGGGGATATTGGCAAGGGTACAACCCATTTGACTATAAAATATGCCCAACAGATGATTGAGAACGATTTTTCTGGTTATTTTCAATTAGCTGGGGGTACTAATGAACATACTGCCCAAAAAGTTACTTCTCTAGGATTAGATGGAATAGCTGGTATTGCCTACGGTAGTAAAGCGAGAAAGTTACTCGCTCAGACTCTTCACCAGTTAGAGGTAATTTCTGTTTCTAATCAACTAGAGGATTGTCCTGAATTGCTCTGGGAAGCTGTTTCCCAATCCTATGGTTTGGTGGCAACGGTTAAGGAGCATTTAGAATGGGAGAAGAAAAAATAATATATTGGAGGATTTTTTATTTTAAAGATGCGGGGACTTCTAAACAGTTATTCTCCATTAAACTTTTATTACTCATGATCTTGCTAGGATCTCCATCAGCGATTATTTTACCATTATTGATTAGTATAGTGCGATCGCACACCTCCGTGATTAATTCTAAATCATGGGAAGAAATCATAATGGTTTCTTGGCAAGACTGCAAAAATTTAATTAACCTTCGTCGCGCCCTTAAATCTAAATTTGCACTTGGTTCATCGTATAATATCATTTTGGGTCGCATTATTAGTACCGATGCGATCGCAACCATACACTTTTCACCCCCCGACAACTGATGAGAAACTCTATTTTGTAAATATTCAACCCCAGTCTCTCTTAAAACATCAATAAATCTTTCTTCAATTTCTAAAGAAGATAAACCTAAATTTTGTGCCCCAAAAATAATATCATCCTTAACAGTATGACAAAATAATTGATCATCGGGATTTTGAAAAATTAAACCAATTTCAGGGTAAAAAAACCCTTTTTTTACCACTTTTCCTAACAAAGAAATAACTCCTTTATCAGGAGCTAATATACCACATATAGATAAAAATAAAGTAGTTTTACCTGAGCCATTTGCACCAATTAAACCCACTTTTTCTCCTTCTCTAATATTTAAACAAAGATCATCAAAAACCAAATCCTTATTATACTTAAAAAATAAATTATTTATTGACAAAGTAAACATATTAATATACTATTAAAACCACCAAATATATCTTTTTTATGTATAAAAATATACAGATATATAATTATAACAAGAGAAAAAGAGAAAAGATAATTTTCAATATCAATTATGCTATGATTATCGCAATTATGAGCAAAAATAAAAACTGGATAAATAGAATAACTTAAAATGGGGAGAACTAACCACTATCATTGGGATCAAATAAAAGAAGAAATTATCTTACTATGTATTCAATGGTACGTTTCATACTCTTTAACCTATGAACAGCTAAAAAAAGTTATGGAACAAAGGGGATTTAAAATAGACCCTCGTACCATTAATAGACTAATTAAAGAGTATTCTATTATGGCAAAAAAACGTCAGGAGGAAACAGAAAGAAAAAGAAGAAGAGGTTGGAGATTAGTTCAAATTCCCTTTAAAATTAGAGGAAGAAAAAAATATCTTTATCGTGCCTTAGATGCTCAAGGAAATACCTTAGATTTTATTATTTTTAGTTATAAAAATAAAGATAAAGCCTATGATTTCTTTCGTCAAACTATTTCTATTAATCCCGAACTTAATCATAATAAAATTATAAAAAAAGGAAGAGATCGGAGAGAAAAACGAGACAGCATTATCTTAAGTATTGCCATTATTATTATCTTAATAATATTAGGTAATTTTATCCTTGATAACTTCCCTTTTACTAAGGAAGTAGCACCGCCACAAATTGAAGAAAATAATAACGTTGATAGTTAGCTATTTTAAATCTTTACGGTTATCTACATAATTAGAGTCGTGTCAACCCTACGTAATAAAACTTTACATAAGGTTATGATAAAAACCATAAAGCAAAAATAACTTATACCAACATATTATGAACACAGATCTAAACATCATCAACAGCAAAGACTTATTCGCTCCCGTAGTTTTTCGTTCAGAATTTAACCATTTTGAACCAATTAGTGCTAATCA
>PXEJ01000424.1 GCA_003566215.1 Cyanobacteria bacterium T3Sed10_376R1m
ATGGTTAGTCTATTCTATGGAGATATTTTGCTTTCTACTTATCTTGACTATATGTTGTGATAAGAAGCTCCCTAACAACCTACCTTTTGCCTAACAATAAACTCCACTAAAGGCTTAATTTGAGAAATCAACTTAGATTGTGCCACCGCTAAAATCGGAAAACCTCTAGTACCATAATTTAGCCCAAGGGGTAAAGGAAATACCTGATTTGGCTCAAGGGTAACAAAACTGCCCCCAGCACCGAGTAAAATAGGGTAAGCTCCAGCAATATCCCAGATTTTAGGACTAGCTTCAATAGCTCCTAAAGACGCGCCACAAGCGACTAATAAAAGATCATAACTTGTAACCCCAGTTAATCTAATTTTACAAGGAAAAGGACGGGTTAATACCTCTGTGCTTCTACTACAAATAGTAAAAATTTGATTCATACTACATTCAGCAGTACTGGTATAAATAGGTTTATTGTTGAGAAAAGAGCCTTTAGGACCAGTTAAAGGAGTTTTTCCATAGTAATAGCCATGATAGGTTTGTTGTATTTGGGGAAAGTGGACAAAGCCAAATACAGGAGTACCTTGAAATAGTAAACCGATAGAAATACCCCAGATAGGAATCCCCCTAGTAAAGTTAGTTGTACCATCAATGGGATCAATTACCCAACACCAGTCGTTTACGGGCAAAATATGTTCTGTTTCTTCGGTTAAAACTCCATGGGTAGGAAAACATTGTTTTATACCTTTTCTAATTTCTTCATCTGCCCATTTATCTGCTTTAGTAACTAGACTACCGTCTGCTTTACGAGTAGGCTCTAATTTGGCAAAATCTTCTAATAATTTTTCTCCAATACGATAGGTTATTTGATGACAAAAATTATATACTTGTTGCCAAAAGTAAATCATGATGTTTTGCTCTATAGATTTTTGATCTCGAATAATGGATTCTCTTGGTTAAATTTTGTTGATAGGATAAAATGCCCTGTACTTTGACTATTAACTATTGATTTTTTAATGGTAAAGTATTATTGAAGTTTTGTAACTAAGTTTTGACTGTTAACTAAAAAAATTGAGTATCCAGCCCAATAACTAATACGTAAAAATTAATATTTGCCGTGTCTGTTCAAAATCCTCGACTTTTAATCGCCGCTAGTGGTACTGGGGGACATTTATTCCCCGCCCTCGCTGTGGCAGGACAATTGCCTCATTATGACATTGAATGGTTAGGTGTACCTAATCGCCTCGAAACGAGTCTTGTACCTGATTATTATCCTCTTAACACCATTGATATTGAGGGTTTTCAAACTAAGTTGGGGGTGAAAACTATTTTTGTTTTTGCTAAGATGCTAAATGCGATCGCCCTTAGTTATAAATTAATTAAAAGGAAAAAAATTGAAGTAGTTTTTACCACGGGGGGGTATATTGCTGCCCCCATAATAATCGGTGCAAAATTAGCTAAAATTCCCGTAATTCTCCACGAGTCAAATTATATTCCGGGGAAGGTTACAAAATTGTTAGGAAGTTGGTGTAATCTAGTAGCAATTGGCTTTCAAGGTACAGAAAAATATTTACCCAAATGTCGCACCCAGTGGGTTAGTACCCCCGTAAGACGAGAATTTTTAGAACCTCAACCCCTAGATTTTAAGATACCTGATCATAAAACCCTAATTGTTGTTATGGGAGGTTCACAAGGGGCTGTAGCCGTAAATAAACTGGCTCGACAATGCGCACCTCATTGGTTAAAAGCAGGGGCATATATTGTTCATTTAACGGGGAATAGAGATGATGATTTTGGAACATTTCAACACCCCAATTATATTGAAATGAGCTTTTATGAAAATATGGCAGGATTGTTACAACGAGCAAACTTAGCCATTAGTCGCTCTGGGGCAAGTGCTTTGACAGAATTAGCTATTACCCAAACTCCTTCTATTTTAATTCCCTATCCCTATGCGGCCGAAGATCATCAATTTTACAATGCTAAAGTCTTCGCAAATTCAGGGGCTGGACTACTCTTTAGACAAGAAGAATTAACCAGTAATATTTTAAATCAAAAGGTAATGAAATTATTAACTAATCCTCAAAAAATGAAGGAGATGAAAGAAATTTCTGGAAAATTAGCTTTATCAAATAGTGCAAATATTTTGTCACAAATTATTGAAGAAATACATCGCAAAAATGTGTAAATTTTGTTAAAAAATAAGACAAGATCCTCAAATAAGTTAGTAATAGTATAATTAATCTGACTACTTAATAAATATTGACAATAATCTAGTTTGTTAAATTTTTGATAACCATAAGAATGGTAAATAAAAAGATAAATAGTAACTCAAACTTAATTTTATCACCATCGAACTATTTGATGATAGTTATTCAGTACTAAATGATTTAAAACCTTTTATTGATACATGGTTTAGTCTTATTTTCTTTTTATTTGTGTAAGTTCTTATTTCATCAAAACTTTAATGGTATTAAGTATTATGTTTTATATTTGAAATTATTTAAATAGTTTAAAAAATTTATGAATAAATTTTATGATGACTTCTTCTAGCCAAAGAATTATTTTATCTAATTTTTCTAGGATTATTTCCAAAAAATGTTTTTCGTAACCTATAGTTATCACTTGGGCTTCTATTTCTTCTTCTTTAAAGTATTTTTCTTGGTTTAAAACTTTCTTATCTTTGATTGAAGAACCATTCAAGTCTTTACTATGTTTATTTATTGGTTTTATTTCTGATATTTGCGTTTTATTTATTAAGGTTTTAATTTCTAAATTTTTTAGTTTTTTCTCTATACTTACAGATTTATTTTTTGATAGCTGTAGTGGCTGTTTTTCACCATATAAATCTTCCCAAGATAGCCACGGATCAGTTATACTTTCATTAATTGAAATTGCTTCATTATCTCTAAAAGAAAATGAAAAAGATTTATTTTGATAAAATTTTGGATTGAAAAAATAATCCACTGCCGCCCAAATCAAGGCTTGAATACTGAAAGGATTATCTTGTGGTTTAACTAAATAATCAATTTTTTTCTTGATTCCTCGACCTTTACTTAATCCTTTAATTATTAGTTGTTCAGTTTTTGTTTGAACTATGGGAATTATTACACGGCTTGTTTGTTGAGTTTGAATAACTATATTAGAAATTCTTTGACCAATAGTGTTACTACCTGAAATATTTAGAGCTAATTCATTATCATTATTCTTTGTAGATATTTTATTATTATTTTGTAAACTCTTGTTGTTTTTCTGTTTTCCAAAAAAGTAATCTAAGGCAGCTTGTATTAAAGAAGTAATAAAAGTTTTATTTTGTCTTTTATCTTTTATGTCAGATATTTTTTTATCGTTATTGTTGATAATATTTTTCTCTTTAGAAGGGTTTATTAATATACCTTTTTCTAACCTTGTTAGGAAATTATCTAAAAAAATTAATATTTTATTTGATGTAGGATATTTATTAGATAATAAAAGAGTAGATTTTTCTATATATTCTGAAGAAGTATTGATATTGGTAGATAATTTCGATTGTTTTAATTTTTCTAAATTTTGATTAATGTTTTTTTGTCGAAATAAAAAATGAAACGGATTTGGTAAATTAAATTTGGGTTTAATTTCTTTATTATCTCGGTTATTTATATTTGTAGTTAAACGTCTTTTTTTATCCCAATAATCTCCCCTTGCATCTCTAATAATTAATTTAATTTGCTTTTGTTGTTCCGGTAAAAATATATTTTCAATCTGATTATTTCCTGTTACTAAAACTATTTGATGATTATTTAACAAACTTGCTAAACCTTGAATTGGATTCTTTTGTAAATCTTGAATTTGGGGAATTTTTGTTATTTGTTTAGTAACTTCTTTGATAATGAAATCACACTGAAGAAGTCGAGGTGATAAATCAGAGTATTCAGAAGTAAGACTTTCATTTGTTTTCGGGGATGAACTAAATAGTTGGGTTAATTTTTTTCCATTTTCAAAGAGTAAATAGAATGGAAAAGCAATAGTTGCAATACTTGTATTAATTACCTGCCCAAATTGCCTCAGAGTAATACTCAAAGATGTATTTAATTTTATATAACGGCGATTGAGAAAGTTAAATAACCGACTTTTATAAGGGGTGCTTGATTCTGGGGAAGATGACATAAAAAGCTATTGATGTATAAGTTGATTATTTATACCTACTTTTTGGAAAAATTACGGAGAAAATTGAACCTTAACTAATCACACTTAGATTAATCTTGGGAAAAATAAAAGTTCCTAGAATAATTTTTAACTCTAAGATATATTATGGCTACAAACATATATTAGAACATTTTGAACTTATAAAGAACTAACATTCACACCATTAAATCGAAAATTATGATGGGCGATTCTTGGTTAATTGCCACTTTAACTAGATTTCAAGATTACTCTTTTTTCCCCGTCAGACTTGCTTTATATAGATGTTAGGCGTTGCTAAATTTAACGATAATTTTTAGTTGAGGGCGAATGGGCAATGGGAAATAGTAATCATATTTTGAATATCAAATACTGATCATAATTCGACAGTATTTTATCTCATGATTAAGCAACACCGAATATTTTACGCACATTACTGCTACCATTTACATTAACATTCAAAAGGAAAAAACTCAATCAATTAATTTACATAAAAAAGATAACTTATTTAAGTTTTAGGTAAGATATAGTAGTTTTTAATTTTGTGATAAATTTTTGACAATTCCCATAAATAATATATTTTCGGTTTTTTGATCATATATGGCATAGAAAAAAGGACGATTAACTATCATTTCAAAAGGTTGATTAACAGGCATCGATGTAGTTCTAACTCCAATGGATGTTACTGCGGCGGCTTCTGTTCCTTCTTCATTCACATCTATGAAAGTTTTATGTTTAACTTGATCTACTGTAACGGATTGATCTGTTAAATTACTAAAATCAGCTTGATCACTAAAGGCTTTTTTTATACCTAACGACCTTAAAATGCTACTTAATTCAACTTCGTATTCTAGGGTAAATTTTGGTAAATAAATAGTTCCTTCTTTTCGATTTAATTCATTTAACCATGTTTGCCAATTGTCATTATTTAATTCTTGTGATAAGTCATCTATACTAGAATTATTTTGGGGCAAAACTACGTACATCGTTAAACCTGAAGATTCGCCATAGGGAAGGCTAATCATTTGTAAATCTTCATTTTCTAAATAGGCAAAATTTCCTGTTTGCATCATCAAGGGATGATTAATTTTTTCTCCATTGGCAAGGGTAAAAGGTTTATTTTGAGTTAAGTCAGGATTAAAAGAGTTTTGCCACGTGCCTTTAAAATAAATGGCATTAATTAGAAATAAAACATCGTCAGGATTTATCTGATCAATAATTTGAGTTATTTTGCCTTCGGTGGAATCACTTACCCGGTTATTGATGGTATTGATTGCGTCTGGCTGATTAAAATTTAATTGAGTAACCTTGGCTTGATAGTATTTTTTGTTGTTGGTTATAAAGTCTGATTTTATGGGAAAGTTTTGACGTATCCAAAGGGAATTCCCGATGGAAAGTTTATTTTCTTGTTGATTTTGTAGTAAAGACTGTAAGAGCTTTTGTTGCTCGTTAATATCAACTAAATCTATATCTTTATATTCTAGGGCGTTTTGTATTTCTGCTCTAGTTTCACCGTTTCCTCCGTTATGTAACAGGCTTAGGGCAAGGGAGATGCTAGTAGGAGAAATAAAAATATTTTCTTGATTATCTTTTTGGAGAACTTCAGAAAAAAGTTTGAAGGCAAATTCTTGATTGGCTTTGACTATTTCAGGCTTTAATACTTGTTTATTTGTATCATTCATTTGATGATTACTTCTGGTTTCTTTTTCGGCATGAACTGCATTATTAGTGGAGAATATTTGATCTAGTTTGGGTGTAATACCAATAAAACTAGCACTGATAATCACTATTAA
>PXEJ01000398.1 GCA_003566215.1 Cyanobacteria bacterium T3Sed10_376R1m
AGGGGGGTAAAAGCCTCGGCGGCAGGGATGGATCGAGCAACGGCTGATTATGTGGGCATGATTGCTACGGTGATGAATGCGATGACTTTACAAGATGCTTTAGAAAGAATTAATGTTCCTACTAGGGTACAAACTGCGATCGCCATGCAGGAAGTTGCAGAACCCTATATTCGCAGACGTGCTATTCGTCACTTACAATTAGGTAGAGTGGTAATTTTTGGTGCGGGTTCAGGAAATCCCTTTTTTACCACGGACACTACCGCCGCCCTAAGGGCTGCAGAAATTGATGCTCAAGTGATTTTTAAAGCTACTAAGGTTGATGGAGTTTATGATAGTGACCCTGTAACTAATCCCAATGCCAAGCTTTATCAGAGTTTAAACTATAACCATGTTTTAACTAATGATTTAAGGGTTATGGATGGAACTGCGATCGCACTTTGTAAAGAAAATGACATCCCTATCGTGGTTTTTAACCTTTCTGAACGTGGTAATATCATTCGTGCCATTAAAGGTGAACCCATAGGCACAATTATAGGAGGATCTTATGACGTTAATTGATGATTTAAAAGCTAATATGCAAAAGAGTATCGAAAGGACACAGCAGGATTTTAACACTATCCGTACGGGTAGAGCCAATGCTAGTTTACTTGATAAAATTATGGTGGACTACTATGGTGCAGACACACCCCTTAAAACCCTAGCTAGTATTAGTACCCCCGATGCTACTACTATTTTAATTCAACCGTTTGATCGTGGTAGCATGGCTCAAATGGAGAAGGCAATTTCTTTGTCTGATATTGGTTTGACTCCTAACAATGATGGACAGGTTATTCGCTTAAATATTCCTCCCCTTACTGCTGAACGTCGTCAGGAATTTGTTAAATTAGCTGGTAAGTATGCTGAAGATGGGAAGGTTTCTGTCCGTAATCACCGTAGAGATGCTATCGATACCGTAAGAAAACAAGAAAAAAATAGTGAAATTTCTGAAGATGAATGTCGAGATTTACAAGATGAAATTCAAAAGGTGACGGATTCTTTTACAGCCAAAATTGATGAAATTCTTGCCGTTAAGGAAAAAGAATTAACCAATATTTAAACAATCATTAATAATTAATAATACTTAATTCTCTCGGATTTATTTCGAGGTTTTAAGTATTTTTTTTATCAAAAACAGGTATTACTAAGTAGGAACTGATAAAAAAGTGCTATGGTGAGGAGAATTGACAATTGATAATTTATGATTGACAATTATGAGAGTTTATTCTCTGGGTGTAGTATCTATAATTTTGTACTTTTAACTACTTTTTTGTTAAAAAAGCGTTACTTTCATGTATTTTTTGATACTTGTAATATGCCGAAACCTCAATATTTATAGTTTTTGATTTATTCAGCAAAGTTTAAGTAAATAATGATTAATATTGCCATTTTAGGAGTCGGTCGTTGGGGTAGTCATTTTATTAATATTTTACGGGCAAATCCTTTTGTAAAGTTAAGGGCGATCGTTGATCCTAATCCTTTAGCCTTAGAAACTTGTCAAAAAAAATATCAGCTTAACTCACAAGAAATACAGCTATTAAATAATTGGCAAGAAATTAATACTATTTCTGATTTAAATGCCGTAATAATTACTACTCCAGCGACAACTCATTACCATTTAATTAAATTTCTTTTAAACAGTGGTTATCATGTTCTATCAGAAAAACCATTAACAACAAATTCCCTTGAATGTATTGAACTAACACAGTTAGCAAAAAGTAAAAATTTACAATTATTTATTGACCACACTTATCTTTTCAATCCTTTAATTAATAAAGCTCAACAAATAATTAATCAAGGACAATTAGGTAATCTAAAATATGCCTATGCCAGTAGAACTCATTTAGATGCTATTCGCCAAGATGTTGATGTAATATGGGACTTGGCAATTCATGATATTTCGATGTTAAATTTTTTGTTAAATCAAAAACCCATTAAGGTTAGGGCAGAAGGTCAATATTTATTAAGAAATAATATCGCAGACGTAGCTTGGTTAAAATTATATTATCCTGATAATTTTATTGCCACCATTCATGTCAGTTGGTTAAACCATGATAAACAAAGAAAATTAACTATTGTAGGGGAAAAAAGTAGTTTAATTTTTGATGAAATGTCAGGGCAATCTCCTCTAGTTTTATGCCAAGGAAAGATTAAAGATAATAGTTCTTATTTCTCTGTGGAAAATAGAAATACAGAAATAATCAATCATCCTCCTTTTAACACTTTAGAGTTGATGTGCGATCGCTTCTTATCTAATATTGAAAACAATCAAGAGCAAGAAATATCTAGCGGAAAATTAGCAACTGACTTGGTAAAAATATTAGAAGCCTTGAGTCAATCCCTAAAAAGTGACAGTAGAGTAATTGAGGTCAAAAACTAACTTTTCAGAGAGATACCACATAAGTTCTATAAATATTATTCTGGTGGGATTGTATTGTGTGTTTGGGAATCTTTTATCGATGTACAAATAATGCAGAAGACTTTAAGTTAGATAAATATACTTACGAGGGATTAACTACTTATTTTCTTAATAATCTCTATATGCTTTATAGAGATTATCTTTTACACTTGTTTTTTTTTATATACAACATCATATTTTTTTCTATGTACAACATCGTACACAAATAAAAAATTATTATTATTACTATGGAACTTGAATAAGTTAATTTTTCTTAAACGAGATATTAATATCAGCATTAAATATTAAAAAAATTAAATTTTTTGGAGAATATAATGATTTCATTAAAACAAATGTCTAAGTCTTTGATAACTATCAGTTTAGTTTTATTTATTTCAATGACTACAGCTTTAGGTTTTCTGGGTGAAAATAGCTTTGCATCAACATCGCAAATGTCATCTTTACCTAATCAGATAGCTTGGGGAAATGAAACTATCGAAGCTGATGAGAAAAATGTTGAAGGTAAAACGGAGGTTCAGATGGAAGAATCTCAAAAATTACAACAACAAAGTCAATACGGGGTCAGTAACGCTATTCAAAATCCTGACTACAAAGCCAAAGGAAAAACTAAACAACCCGAAAAAGAAGCTCGTCAAGCTACAAAAGATATAAAAGCTGAAGCTAATGATGCAATGCTTTCAAATAACTAACATTTTATTTAGGGGGTTCTGAAAAGGTACAAAAGTATAAATATTTAATAGTTTAGATATACTAACAAGTATCAAAAACTACACAAAAATAATGCTTTTTTAATAAAACATAATTAAAAGTACAAAATTTACAAAATTATAGATACTACACCTAGAGAATAAAACCTCATAATTGTTTATTATCAATGCTCCTTTCTCAACAGTTTACAAAATAAATAATTTAACCATGCTTGTAAAATGTTTTCTGATAGTTAGCTTCGTTTTGTTGACTATCCCTTGGAACCCTACGATCGCCTTAGCCGCCCCCATCATTCCCCATCCAGAGGAATTGGTGCGTGCCGTTCAGGAAATTGAATTACTAGATGCCATGCGCACTGGTCTAGCTTCAACCTTAGAAGGTAGTACCGAAGAACCAACAAAACAGACCATGAAGGAAGTTTGTCGTCCGGTGGGGATGAAAGCGATGAAACTTAGCAAAGAAAATGGTTGGCAGGTAAAGCAAATTGCCAGTAAGTATCGCAATCCCGATCATGCCCCCAATAATCTACACGATAAGATAGCATTGGCAAAATTTGAACAAGACTCTAATTTAGTGGGTCTTTGGAACCGTGAAATAATTAATCAGGAGCAAGGAACACGCTATTATCGTCGTATTGATGTGGAAGCAAGTTGTTTAGTCTGTCACGGTTTAAAAAATCGCCGTCCTCAATTTGTTCAAGATGGCTATCCTCAAGATTTGGCTTATAACTTCAAAATGGGCGACTTACGGGGAATGTATGCCGTTTTCATTCCAGATGATGTGAAAAAGGTAATTCAAGATTCAGTTAATCCATAATCTTAATTTCTTATCAGCTTGTTAGATTGACAACCTCGCAATTGATTTGTACTGGGGAATGAAGAAAAACTCTTTTATCCCTTTTTTCTCTTTTGTCAGTCTCCGAAAACCTTTTGTTATACTCTAAAGGTTTTTGCTCGTATACGATCGCCTGATTATTTACTACGATAAAATAAAAGATGACTAAAAATTGAGATAAATAGATTGTAGTATAGGTAATCTTTTAATTATCAAGAGTTATGAAATCAATTAATAGTAAGAAAAAATGGAAAGTGATAAAAGAAGGATTAATCAACTTCTTGACAAAATCCCCTAAATATTGGTTATAATGTTTATTGCTAACAAGGAGCTAAACACTTTTCCTTGAAGGTTAACAATTAAGTTTGTCCATTGCCATCTTAGCTCAATTGGCAGAGCAACTGATTTGTAATCAGTAGGTTGTCGGTTCAAGTCCGATAGATGGCTTCGATTGTGTACTATTTGTGCGAAGATTTAAAGTCTTAAAATTTCTTTACCTTCTGACATGACTAATAGACTAACTTGTAAAGGTCCTGAACTGTAGGTTTTTTCCCGTGCTACTGCTCGGATTTCGTCTATAGATTTTTCTGAATCCTGTACTTCTTGAATAAAGTTCACCAAAGATATTATTTGACCATCCCCGATAATAATACGTCCTAGAATACCTTCTTGTCTTGCTCTAAACTGAGCCACGGAGAGAAGAAAATCTAATTTTTCTTGAATACTATCTACACTGGTATCATTAGCATCAATGGTTGATAGGGCTATTAGCTGATCTTTTTCGTAAATTTTTTTATTGGGGGAAACATCAGTAAAAATTCTAATGGTTTCTTCTCCTTGAACATAGTTTCCTGCGGCTAAAATTTGGATTAAATACTCACCGTGTTGAGCAAGTTGATTTTTTATTTGTTCTACTTGGGTTTTACTAATTTGTACAAATCTTTGGTTAGGGGATTCTTCTCCATAACCCAAAATTCTCATTGCTCCTTTGTTAGCTTCGTTTAATACTCCATCAATTAATTCTTCAATGTCGGTATTACGATCTACCCTCACAAGGGTAATGGTGAGCATTTGTCCTCGAACGATCGCAATAGGGCGTTCTCTGAGATCTTGATAAGTACGATAATATTGTTCTAATATTTCTACTTCCCGAGCAAAAAATTTGAGATCATTTTCTAATTTAGATAGTAATTGTTCTTTTTCTGTTAATACTTGATCTCTTTGGGCGATCGCACTATCTAACTTACTAATTTGTTGATCCCTATATTGAACATCCGCTCTTAATTCTTGCTGTTGTTTTTCCAACTGTTTAAGAGTTTCAGACTGTAAAGCCAAAATATTTTCTTGTTCTGAAATTTCCTGAAGCCTTAAACTAAGTTCACGATCTTTTTCCTTAATTTGACCCTGTAAAGAGCGACTTTGAGCCTCAATTCTACTTTTTTCCGCCAATAAACTAGCTCTTTCTGCCTCAATTTTTGCCACCTCAGAAACCAAAACCTCAGTTTGTTCAGAAATTTTCTTTAACTGTGCCTGAGTATCATCTAACTCTCGTTCTGTATTAATTAAAATGTCCCTTGCCTCAGACTGTCTTTGTTCGGCTAATAGTAAATCATCCTGAACTCGATTTTTTTCCTCTGATACCTGCTTTAACTCTAACTCCACCTCTCGCCGTCGTTGTAAAATTTCGTCTAGCTGAAAAATACCCTGTCGCAAAGAAGCACTCAGGGCAAATAGCACCCCCAAAGTAGAGGCTGAAATGGCAATACCCGTGACAATTGTAATAACAATTGCCGTTTGTTTTGGACGAAGATGAAACAATCTTAACCTTGCTTTACCAATCTTTGTACCGATGCGATCGCCCAAAGCGGCAATCAATCCTCCCAAAATTAAGACAGCAAAAATTAGTACATAAGCACT
>PXEJ01000332.1 GCA_003566215.1 Cyanobacteria bacterium T3Sed10_376R1m
TGATGTGCGATCGCACTTATTTGCTTTACCCTATGGAGATCAAGGAATATTTCTCAAAAAAGAAACCTTTATGGAGGTAGGAGGTTTTGTCGAAATGCCTATTATGGAAGACTTTGAATTAATCAAAAAATTACAAAAAAAGGGCAAAATAAGGATAGCCAAATCAGCAATTATTACATCTTCTCGTAGATGGAAAAAATTAGGTATTTTTAAAACAACTTTGATTAATCAATTAGTAATTATTGGCTATTATCTAAAAGTAAATCCTGATAGATTAGCCAATTTTTACAGGCAATTAAAAGATTTTAAGTAGCCTTGAGTAAATTAAGGGCAACCGAGGGATTGACGGGTGCTAACTTTGGTTTCAGGATTAATACCCGATGCGTATTTACAAAGATTGCTCGTTTGTTGAGTGTCTAACACCGCAAAGGTAAAATCGGCTCCCTCGATTTTGGCATCTTTAAAATTGGAGCGCAACATAATAGCATCCCTAAAAATAGCATTGGTCAAATCAGCATTATTAAAACTGGTGACATAAACTAAGCCATCACTGAGGTTTGCCCCTTGAAAGTTTGCATTATCAGCTTTTACCCCGTTAAAAACCACTCCGCGCAAATCACTATTAGTGAAATTAGCTTCTTCTAAATTTACCTTAGTAAATTCTGCTAGTTGCAAATTTTGATCAGCGAAATTTTCCCCTTTTAAACTTTGACTCTCGAAAGTGGAGGTAACAAAACTAGAACTAGCGGCGATCGCCTTTGAAGGTAGTATTATAAAAGATAATAATAAAGTGACCATCAAAAAACCTTGAAAAAATTTACGCATAGGTAAAATAATTAATAATTTTAAAAAATTTTATTTTTGTTTCAAACCTGTCAATAATAGGAATATTTTTAGTCATTTCCTATTATTGAATGATAGTTAACGGTTTTAAGTTCCCACAGTCCAAGAGTTCATGTACTCTATTTGAGCAGGGGTTAAAGTGTCAATGGTAATACCCATAGCTTGTAGCTTAAGACGGGCAATTTCTTTATCTACATCAGTGGGAATAGAATGAAGTCCGGGTTCTAAAGAACCTTTGTTCTTAACTAAATATTCACAGGCAAGGGCTTGGTTAGCAAAACTCATGTCCATAACCGCGCTAGGATGTCCTTCTGCGGCGGCTAAGTTAACTAAACGACCTTCCCCTAAAACGATGACAGACTTACCATTATTGAGTAAATATTGTTGGGTGAAGTTACGTACTTCCTTGACTTCCTTCGCCATTTTGCCTAAGGCTTCTAAATCAATTTCAATGTCAAAGTGTCCAGAATTGCAAACAATAGCACCATCTTTCATCACAGTGAAATGTTCTTCACGAATAATGTGTTTATTCCCAGTCACGGTAACAAAAATGTCCCCTTCTTTAGCGGCTTCATCCATAGACATTACACGGAAACCATCCATGGCAGCTTCAATACCTTTGATAGGATTAATTTCGGTGACGATGACATTAGCACCTAAACCACGGGCGCGCATAGCTACACCTTTTCCGCACCAACCGTAACCGGCAACCACTAATTTTTTACCTGCTAATAAGACGTTGGTGGCTCTGAAAATACCGTCTAGGGTAGATTGTCCTGTACCATAACGGTTATCAAAGAAATGCTTAGTATCAGCATCATTAACATTCATAGCGGGAAAAGTTAAAACCCCATCTTTGAACATGGCTTCTAAGCGCACAATTCCTGTGGTGGTTTCTTCGGTAGTACCGATTAAGTCTTTTACTTGCTCTTGTCTTTCTTTGACGATGGTTGCTACTACGTCGGAGCCATCATCAATAATAATATTAGGACGATGGTCTAGGGCAGTCTCTACATGACGTTTGTAGGTAGCACTGTCTTCTCCTTTGATGGCAAAAACAGGAATTTGATAATCTTTAACCAAACAAGCCGCTACATCATCTTGGGTGGAAAGGGGATTACTCGCAATTAAAACTGCATCAGCACCACCCGCTTTAAGGGCGATCGCCAAATGGGCTGTTTCCGTGGTAACGTGACAACAAGCAACAATACGGATTCCCGCGAAAGGCTTTTCAGTAGCGAAACGATCTCTAATTTGTTTTAATACGGGCATTTCTCTACCTGCCCATTCGATTCTTTGACGACCAAGATCAGCTAAATTAATATCTTTAATGTCGTAGTTTAATTTGGGAGCTGTTGCTACCATAGATTTAATTATACTCAATAAAACTTTACACTAACTATCATATAGTGAAGGATGAATAATTAACAATCAATTACAGGTTGATCAGGAAATTGGTAATTGAGAATTTAAACACTACAGCTAATTAGATTGGAAAAAAGATTTCTCCTCAAATCCTGTCAATTTAGCAATAATTGAGTTAGGAAAAGATTGCAAAGTTTGATTATACTTTTGCACCGATTGGTTATAACGCATTTTTTCTGTGGCAATTCGATTTTCTGTACCTGCAATCTCATATTGCAAATTTATAAATGCTTGAGAAGATGCCAAGGTTTGATTATTTAAAGCATATTGATTAAATGCTTGAATTGCTTGGTCAATATTTTCAGTGGAAGTTGATTTATCGTCAATATTACTCGCTTCTAAATATTTATTATGGGCATTTTCTAAGGATGATACTAGCTGTTTTTCTTGTTCTGTTTGAGCTTGGGTTAAACTAATTAAAGTAGGAATTAAATTTGCTTTTCTTGCTAGTTGATTTTCTACTTGTGCCCACTTTGCTGTTATATCTTGTTGTTTATTACTTAAAGAATTATAGGTAATTACTGATAGTAAACTCAACAAACATATAATAAATAAAGCTGTTATTTTGATAGTTTGTAATTGTTGCTGTTTTTTTTGTCTAGCTATTTCCTGCAATTGATATTTATCTCTTACTTTTTGTAAGGCTTCTGAGATAATTTCGGAAGGAATTTCTACTTTTCCACCTATTTCTTGCAATTCAGCTAATGAATAACCCTGGGTATCAGTTTGAGCGTATAATTCAGAAGCAAGATTTAAAACTTCCTCGGCAATATCATCAGGAATTTGTTGCTCTTGATTATGAGACATTTTTTTATAAAACTTAATTTAATGTAATCTTTTTTGCTTAACTTTTCTCTAAATTTAGTTTACTCTAAAAGATATGATAATTAGGTAGATAATGGCAATGAAAATTCAACTTCCTTATCAAAAGATATTTATCGGGATATTCTTTTGTTTATCTGTGTTAAGTTTTCCTATCATCACCAATGCTTTAACTCCTCAAGAGGTACCGAATCCCCAAGAAGTTTATCAGGGCTGGGTGACAGATATGGCAAATATTTTAACTCAAGAGAGTGAACAAAGATTAAACCAGCAAATAGGGGATTTAGAAGCAAAAAATGGGACAGAAATTGCCATTGTAACTGTACCCACTACCCAACCTTCAGCTACTCCCAAGGAATTTACTACAGAATTATTTAATCACTGGGGTATTGGTAAACAGGGGGTTGATAATGGAATTTTGTTTTTGGTTTCTACAGGGGATAGGAGAGTAGAAATTGAAACGGGTTATGGTATGGAAGGCATTTTACCGGATGCAAGGGTAGGCAATATTATTGATAATCACATTATTCCCAATTTTCGAGAAGGAAATTTTGAGAAAGGAATTTTGAATGGTACAACCGCTTTAATTGAGGCGATTAATTTATCGGCGGAGTTTGAAAACATTGATACTAATAGCAATTTATATTTTATTAGTTATCAATTACCTTTTGTTACGATTCTTTTGGTGGCGGGAAGTGGTTTTTTTCTCAAAAAAGAAGTCAAAAAGTTAAAAAAACCTGTCTATGTTAATACAGGAGAGATTGCTAGGATACCTATTCATAAAAAATATCCCAATTCTAGTCTTTGTAACATACTTAATTTTATTTTAATCGTGGGATTATGCTTATTACTTAATTTTTTGGTGGTTAATTGGTTATTTCAATCTGAGATTCATATAAATTTATATCAAAGCCTTAATCTTAAAACTTCTGGTGGTTTAAATATTGTTGAAAATACTCCTCAATCTCTTCTCGTTTTTAGCTTTCAGATTTTAGCTATTTTATGGTGCTTTTTATCTTTTATTTTTTTAGGACATTTTTCTACTTTACTTAAAGAACAATCTGGAAATATTAAGATAATTAACCTAATTATTTTTATGATATTCATTCCATTTTTTTTATTTATAAATATATTCTTTTATTTAATTTTTGTTAATAACAATTTAAGCATTCAGTCTATTAATGTAATGGTTTATTTTTGGATATATTTGAGTAGTATCGTTATTGTTATACCATCTATAAAGTTAGCTTATTTAATATTATTTAACCCTAGTTATTTACAAAAAAGTTTTTTAATTTTGACTGGCTTGCTAATTAGTTTAATAATTAATTGGCTATTATTTAATTTTGTAATTAATAATTCTCCCCAGATTTTTTTATTGTTTTTCATTAGTTTATCTTTAATTTACTTTATTATTAGTGAATTTGTTCTAATTGAACAAGAAGAGAGAATTATAAGATTTAAAGCATTAAAAAAATTAACATTCCTAGTTTCTATATTTTTCCTAACCTGTACAGTTATTTTTTCTTTAGCATCGATATTAATAGTTAAATTAATTAATTCTGAACAAATTTTTATCTCTACTATCTCGAAGATACTCTCTTTTCTGACAAGTATTGGAAACTATATTTTAGTTTCATTATTAAATAATACTCAGTTAGCAACAATTATTAATGAAGGTAATAATTATAATTTTATCCTAATATTTTTAATGATGATAATGTCAATATTCAGTATGAATATTCCCTTTTATTTTCTTAAAAAACGTTTTTACACAGCAGAAACTAACAAGCCAAGATTTTATGATGAAAAATCAAAAGAGCCAATGAAAAGCGTACCTTCAAATATATTAAATACCCTTCTGAGAGAACCAGAATTAGTCGCTCAAAAAATTGGTAGCTTAGAATTTGAGGGATGGATTCCTTCTAGTAATAATAACAAGACTTATAAAAGGGAAGATTTACATATTCGGGGTTACATCAATAATCGTTCACGTAAGTTTGAATTTTGTCCTCATTGCCAGGAATTCACCATGATCAAAACATCTCAAACTACCCTAAAAGCAACAACTACAAGGACTGGAATTGAATTAATTACCTCCCGTTGCCAATGTTGTGATCATGTAGAGGAAACAGAAAAAATTATCCCTATGGTAGTAGTTTCCTCTAGTAGCAGCGGTGGTGGTTACAGTGGTGGCAGTAGCAGTGGTGGTGGTGGGAGTTTTGGCGGTGGTAGTAGTGGTGGCGGTGGTGCTGGAGGAAGTTGGTAAGGTTTTGTTACTGGTTTACTTTACTCGGAAAAATAATAGAGTCTAAAGGTTGTTTTAATTTTAGCTTTTATTTTTTTATTTTATCAATTGCGATCGCCCTTTCACCACAAATGAGTTAACCAATATAAAGTTTTATTTACCTTAAACCGAATTTTTTCATCAATCTATCAATTACAGTGGGAGGCGGATTATAAGGTTTTGGTTTTCCCGTAAATTGGGGCATTTTTTCTGGTTCGTGTAGATAGCGATAGTATAAAAATATGTCTCGATAAGGTATTTCTAAATTTTCCCCCTCACAAAGACGAGTAAATGCACTAGAAGAAACTCCAATATAGTGTAAATAAGTTAATCTAACTCCTTTGTCATATAAAACGTTATTTTTATATTCAAAATGGGATGAGGTAACTGAGTTACCTGTTTTTTGTTCTGATGGTAAGTTAAGGGCTAAGTTATATTTACTAATTTTAGATACCATCGTCATATAGTTTAAAATAGTTTGATCAGGTGCCCA
>PXEJ01000369.1 GCA_003566215.1 Cyanobacteria bacterium T3Sed10_376R1m
AACTGGGGTATGCAACAAGACTTATTCAACTACAGCGCACCTTTCCGCAAAGTGCCTCAGTTTGTAACTACCTTTGCTAAATACGATCGCCCCTTACCAGATCAACACGTTTACGGTTCAGGAAATGATCCTCTAGAAATACAATTCGGAGCGATTTTCCCCAAAGAAACCCGTAATCCTAGCAGTGCTCCTTCTCCCTTTAGCAAAGATACTAAACGTATTTTAATCCACCGTGGGCCTGGCATTAATAACCAAAATAGTAATCCTAAAGCCCGTGGAGAATTTCCCGGTACCTTAGGAGCAAAAGTAGTACGTCTTAACAACGAATTACCCGGTGCTAGTAACGGTTTAGGAGTTAAATTTGGTGAAAGCTCTACCCAAGCAGTAATCAAGGCTACCTATCGCCAAGTATTTGGTCGTGATGTCTATGAAGGACAAAGATTAAAAGTGGCAGAAATCAAGCTCGAAAACGGTGACATTTGTCTGCGGGAATTTGTCCGGATGTTAGCTAAATCTGAACTATTCTTGAAAACCTACTGGACTCCTTTCTATGTTTGTAAGGCGATCGAATATATTCACCGTCGTCTGTTAGGAAGACCTACCTATGGACGTAGCGAGATGAACTCTTACTTTGACCTTGCATCCAAAAAAGGTTTTTATGCCCTCGTAGATGCCATGATGGACAGTGCAGAGTATAGCCAAGCCTTCGGAGAAGATACTGTTCCCTACGAACGTTATGTTACTCCTAATGGTTTACAAATGCGCAATGCCAGAGTTGGGACTATCAGAGAGGATATTGGTCAAAGAGTTGATAAAGTCACTACCCCCAGATTTATCGAACTTGGACAGGTAGCTTCTGTACGTACTGAACCCGATATTAACAGCAGAGTTAATCAGGGTGTTACGGTACAACGTCAACAAACTAAGGTCTTTAAACTCACCAATAATGCTGATAAGGTTGCCCTTAAAAATGCTATTCGTGCCGCTTATCGTCAAGTGTTTGAGCGTGACATTGAACCTTATATCATTAATGCTAATTTTACCAACCTAGAAAGTAAACTAGGTAACGGTGAAATAACTGTTAAGGAGTTTATTGAATCTTTAGGTTCTTCTGATTTATACCTCAAGGAATTTTATGCACCTTTCCCCAATACTAAGGTAATTGAGTTAGGTACTAAACATTTCTTAGGTCGTGCCCCGATGAATCAAAAAGAGATTCAACACTACAACCGCATTTTAGCAAGTCAGGGTATTCGTGCCTTTATCCTTGCTTTAGTGAGTAGTATGGAATATGCTCAAGTATTTGGTGAAGATACTGTACCTTATCGCCGTTATCCTACCCTACCGGCGGCCAATTTCCCTAATACTGAAAGACTTTATAACAAGTTAACCAAACAGGATAATGAGTTAGTTGTACCTAGTTTTAAGCCTGTTAAAGCTGGTGTTTAATTGATTTTTCATAATGTCATATTAGTAGGGTGGACAATGTCTGCCCTATTTTTTTGTTAGCTAACATCCCTTGTCATGAACAAATTTTAAATTTAATACTCTAAAACAAAGTGACAAGCTGTTTGTGATTACTATATAATAGTAATTTGTGACTAAATATGCTAATTATAAAAATTTCGTAAATTAATAGAGGTTCAGATGGCAAAAAGATTACAAGTAGTTTTAAATAAAGATGTGACAAAATTGGGTAAGAGAGGGGATGTGGTAGATGTTGCTCCCGGATATGCTCGTAATTATCTAGTACCTCAAGGGTTGGGCATTTTTGCTACCACTGGGGTTTTACGTCAGGTAGAACAAAGAAGGGTGAAAGAAGCTGAACGTTTAGCTGCTATTCTTGAGGAAGCTAAATCTCGCAAAACTGCTTTACAAACCATTAATAATTTTATTGTTCGTAAGCAATTAGGGGAAGATCAAGCAATTTTTGGTACTGTTACTACCCAGGAAGTAGTTGATATTATTAAAGCTAATGCTGGTTTAGATATTGAACGTCAAGCGATTGAGTTACCTGAAATTAAAAAAATTGGTACTTATAAAGCTCAAATTAAGTTACATCCTGAAGTTACAGCGGAAGTTGCGATCGAAGTTGCACCTTTATAATTGATTTTTAGTTCGGGTAAAAAGTAGTTAATGGGAATAGTTGATAGTGAAATTAGATCATATAAATTATGATTATTTACTCTTTCTTCTTTATTCCTCACTGTTATTTTGCTCCCGAACTTATTTTTTTGTTAATATTTAGGATTTTTTCTTGAGACAATTGTCACATACTCCACAACGAAAAGAAGAAGAAACCACAAAGCCAAAACTATTTAGTAAAAAGCCCCAGCGACAGCTATTTGTTGTTAAATACTTTTGCATTTTTTTTACTAATTGCTTTTCTTTATCGATAATTAATTTAATTTTTTGATGTAAGTTATTTGGTGTAATGCGATAGTTAAAAATATCTAACCATTGCAGTTGTTCACCACTCGACAAAATTGATAAATATAGTTGATATTGAGAAATTGTTTCTATGTTTCCTGTCGGAGGAATTTTATTAATTATTTTTTCTGCTGTTAAGTATTGTTGAATAGTTTTGTTTAGTAAAAAACTACGTCTATTTTTGTCTGTGGGATCAAATAATCCTGTACATTCACTCATTAAACTAACTACTTCTGTCGGTTTGCCATCTCTACCTCCTCTGCCTATTTCTTGAATGTATGCAGATAAGAATAAAGGTAATTGATAATGTAATATCCAGCGTACATTGCTTTTATTAATACCCATGCCAAAGGCATTGGTAGAAACTACAAATTTAATTTTCTCTTCTAGCCAATCTTTTTCTATTTGTCTTTTTTCTATATTTGGCAAACCACCATGATATGCTTTATTTTGATAGCCTAGATTATTTAGCCAATTGGATATGTTTTCGGCTTCTTTTCTGGTTCTAAGATAGATTAAACCACTTTTTCCTTGTTTTCTTGCTAATAAATTTATAACTTGTTGTTTTCTCCCTTTTGGTGTCCAAATTTGTTTAATATTTAAATGCAAATTGCTACGATAAGGACTAATTAAACATATTTGTGGTTGATTTAATTGTAGAGTTTTAATAATTGTTTTTTGAGTATATTTATCTGCCGTTGCGGTAAAACAGGCGATCGCAAAGGTGGGGCTTTGATTAGGTTTAAATTTAAGTAAACTAGGACGTAGAGCTCCAAGACGACTGTAGGCGGGGCGAAAAGTATTACCCCATTCAACTAAACAATGAGCTTCATCAATAATTAAACCATCAATTACAATTTCTGGGGAAGTTATGGCTTCCCAAACTGGTTTACTGAGGAGGGTTTCTGGGGATAAATAAAGTAATTTTAATTGTTGGGTTTTTATTTTATAAAAAATATTTTTTCTATTATTTTGGGATACTTCACTATGTAAAAAGTCGGCGGGTAATTTTTTTTCTTGTAATTCTTTAACTTGATTTTCCATTAAAGCGATTAGAGGAGAAACAACTAAAGTTAAGCCACTATTTAATAAAGCTGGAAGTTGAAAACATAATGATTTACCACTTCCCGTCGCCATAACAACTAAACTATCTTTTCTTTCTAATAAATTAGTTATAATTTCTTTCTGGGGCGGTCTAAATTTTTCATATCCCCATATATTTTGTAGAGATTTTTCAATGGTTTCAATATGATTTGTCATTATCAAATTTAAACAAATATTTTCTTAAAGAAATATAATCTTCTTTAGTGTAATTTTATTTATGACAAAATGAAGTTTAGAAGGCAGATTTTGACAGAATTATTCAACATCGATAGAAATGGAACTATAGGCGATGCCATCATAATAAAAGCATCTATCATCATCATCAGAAAGAATGATAATTTCTTTAGGGGTAATAATTAAATTGCTAATATGGTGAGCCAATATCATTGTGTCTTCTTGTTCATCATCAATATAATCATCTTCTGGACAATTAACTGCCGTTTCACTTTCAATAAAACTGGTTAGGGTATCAATATAGCTAACTATGTCGTCGATAAAAGCATTATCTTTATTATGTTCAGAAAATAAATTGCTTACTATTTTTTCTAGGAAAAAGTTGGCGGTTTTTTCTTTCAAAAATCCTTCTTGAATTGCTATTTCACAAAATCTGTCCTTAGAATTAAGTTGTTTTTCTAAAATTAAATGAATTTCTTTATCAGTGAGTAAACCTGCCTTATGCAAGTAAAAACCGATAGGGTATTTTTTCTTATAGATTTTGGTTATCTCATCATTTTGTAGCTCTATTAAAAAATTTGTTGTTTGAGATTTAATCCAACCTCTTAGTATTAAAATCTCACCAATTTTTAGTTTAACGGCACTAGCTTGATCAGCTAAGGCTACTTCTAATTGTGAATTACTAATTAAACCTGCTTCTAGTAGTATCTCACCTATTAATTGATGCTTGGAAGTTTTTATGGTAGTTTGCATAATCTTATATTTTTATCAAAATAATTGGGTTTTAAACCCCATTCTTTTAGGACGGCTTTATGCTAAATTAACCATCGCAGTAACCAGTAATGTGGGCTGACTTAAAAAAATCAAGTAGGGAAGGTTCAACATTTCAATATGGTTATCTATAAATGAGAATGTCTTTAGAAAAGTCAATGGGTTAAGTTATTTGTAACTTTTTTATTATATATCTTTTCCCTATTTGTTTATTTAAAACTGTCAGTTATCAACTATTTTCCTGATATATGTAGCATTTCTAAATCAATTATAAAAAAACGATTTGGTTAATCTCCTGTCAAGTTGGGGGGTTAGAGGGGCGAAAATTTTCACAAATGAAAGAGGATTGCTATAGTTTTTGTATTATATCTTAAATAAAATATGCTGTTGAAAACAGTAAGTATTCTAAGAAAAAAAGTTTCCAAATGAATTGATAAAATGATGTTATTTCTGATTTTATGTCTAAGTTAACTTTTCGAGAACGAATCCAAAGTAGTATCAGTAAGACTACATGACTAATTAATAAAAACCAATAGTGAATTACTGAGTCAAATAAAAATGTGCCAATGATTAAAGTTAAATAAGAAATGGTAATAGTCCAACGGGTAATGTTGAATATTCTGGTTTTACCTACAAGGATAGTAAAGGTATTAATTTGATATTTTTTGTCTCCTTCTGTGTCGGGAACATCTTTAAAAAGTGCGATCGCAATAGTGAATATAATAATAAATAAACTGAGTAATAATACAGAGGAATTTAAAAATCTTTCTCCCGTTAATTGCTGACTAAAGTGTAAAAATAATCCCAGATTGACAATAAATCCTCGCACCGTAAAAATACAAAAAGCGGCTAGTAGGGGAAATCGCTTAATTCTAATGGGAGGCAAAGAATAAGCTGTACCAATTATAAGACTAATAACCACCGTCAGGAACAACCACCAGCCTAATAGTCCAGAGGAAATAAAAGCTATTAATCCTGAAACACAAACAATCCATTGCCCTTGTTTGAGGGAAAAATTTCCTGATGCTAGAGGTAAATTAGGTTTATTAATTTTGTCAATGTCCACATCAATGATTTGATTTAAACCAACGATATAAAGATTTCCCAATAAACAAGAAATCCATGCTCCTATCATGAGAATAAAGTTTCCTTCGGTTATCTGGATGTCTGTGGTAGCTATGGTAAGAAAATAAAGGGAAAAAACACTTAAACTCGTACCAATAATAGTATGGGGGCGAGAAAATTTCCAAAGGCTAGATAGCCAGAATATAACTTTATTAAACATAATTTTAATTAAATATATTTTTTATGT
>PXEJ01000228.1 GCA_003566215.1 Cyanobacteria bacterium T3Sed10_376R1m
ACATAGGCCACAATGGACGCAGGTATTTTCATCAATGACGATTTCCCCCGTGGCAGAGGAGACATTGATTTCATGGGATTTCATCCAATCGATCGCAACTTCTAACTGATCAATATCCCCTGATAATTCTACAACCAATTTACCCACTTGATTGGGTGCAACTTGAGCACGAATGATATTGGCTGCGATGTTAAACTCTTTGGCAAGTCGATAGGTAACGGGCATTTGAACAATGCTACGGGGAAATGTGAGGGTAAGTCTTTTTTTCATAGGTTTGGGGGATAATAGATCACAATAGTCAATTATCTCTAGTTTAAGGAATTATCACCATGTCCGAAAATATTAATAATTCAAATACCGTTAATCGATTGCGCAATCTCGTTATTGGTGTAGTTGCGATCGCCCTTAGTTTAACATTAGTACTAGGATTACAAACCAGTGTCAATTCTGAATCTCTAGAAGCCCAAGCCCAAAATGCAACACCCTTAGAAGTAGCGGTAAATAATGGCAAACCAACTCTAATGGAGTTTTATGCTAATTGGTGTACCAGTTGCCAAGCCATGGCGGGGGATTTGGCAAAGCTAAAAGCTGAGTATGGTAATGAGGTTAATTTTGTCATGCTCAATGTAGATAATACTAAATGGCTTCCTGAAGTATTACGTTATGAAGTTGATGGTATTCCTAATTTTGTTTTTTTAGATAATCAAGGAAGTGCGATCGCATCTACCATCGGAGAACAACCCTTATCCGTATTTCAAGGCAACCTACAAGCATTAATAGCTAACAATCCCTTACCCTATGCCAACTCCCAGGGCATAACCTCAAATCTAAAAACCAAAAATCCCGTCATAGAAGGTAATCAAGATAATCCCCGTGATCATGGTTAGAACTCCTTACCGACCTTAAAATTAAATAAAATGTAACCAAAAACTATTGTTAAGAAACTGCAATAAAAATACCGTCTGGGGCAAAAAAATCTTAAAAAGGAAGATAAACAGTTCATTTTGATACAATTAAGTAGAAAAAGTCTTAGAAAAAAAATAAATAATGAACAAAACCGTTGCCCAAATCATGACATCTTCCCCCCTGACGGTGAAGCCTGAAACTCCCCTCAAAGATGCCATTAGTCTTTTAGTTGAAAATAAATTAAGTGGTTTACCCGTGGTAAATGATCAAAATAAATTAGTAGGGGTAATTTCTGAGAGTGATTTAATGTGGCAAGAATCTGGAGTTGAACCTCCCCCTTACATAATGATTCTTGATAGTGTCATTTATTTACAAAATCTAGGTCGTTATGAAAAGGACATTCATAAGGCTTTAGGGCAGACTGTGGGAGAAGTTATGACCAACAAGCCCATAACGATTCAAGCAGAAGAAGGGGTTAAAAAAGCCGCCCAGCTACTTCATGACAAAAAAATTAGTCGTTTGCCAGTGGTTGATAGTGATGGCAATGTAGTTGGTATCATCACTCAAGGGGATATTATTCGAGCAATGGCGGCTGAATAGTTAGGTAGTTAACAGTTAAATTCCTTTTAGTTTGAGAAAATAAAAATTTTTTTAACAAAACAATAAATATAAAATATGACTATTACACCCGAATCGGTTAAAATTTTACTCCATTCAGAAAACTTTGGCGATCGCATCAAAGGCATTAATGAATTACGGCAATTAGAAAAAAAAATTGCCTACGAATTAATCAGACCAATGGTTAATGATACGAATGTACGAATCAGATATGCGGCTGTATCTCAATTGGATACTTTGGGGGGGGTAAACTTAGAAGACTGTAAACAACTACTACTAGATCGACTCTATAATGACCCGGAAGCAGACGTAAAAGCCGCCGCCGCTGATGCCATTGCCGGGCTAAAGTTAACCGAAGCCTACCCAGATTTAGAAAAGGCTTACCATGAAAATCCAGATTGGTTAATCCAATTTAGTATCGTGGCGGCACTGGGAGAATTAGGAGATACCAGAGCTTTTGATCTCTTGAAACACGCCCTAGAGTCAGATAATAGTCTCTTGAAAACCGCTTCGATTAGTGCCTTGGGAGAATTAGGAGATATTCGAGCCATCAGCCTTTTAGTTCCTTTTGTCGATGATGATGATTGGCAAATTCGTCATCGTCTCGCCCAAGCCTTGGGGCGATTGGGAGGAGAAGAAGCCCAAGCAACTCTGCAAAAATTAGTGAATGATAAATCCGATGCCGTAGCAGAGGAGGCTAAAAGTTCTTTACTCTAAAAACTTAGGTTTTTGATTGGGGTATAACCCACTTGCCCATCACCCATTCTTTAGTAAAGTTTATTTATAAGCGATAATAAAAGATGAAGTTTTGTAACAAATTTAGTCACAAACGGTGAATTTTCTTAAAACCTTTCAAACCCTAGAACGACAACAATTAATTGACTTATTAATTTTATTTAGCTGTGGCTTATTTTTTTGGATAAGCATCTCATCTTTGTTGCCTACTTTACCCGTTTATATTCAGGATATGGGAGCTTCTGCCCAGCAAGTTGCCTTTGTGATGAGTTTTTTCGCCATCGGTTTGTTGGGTTCTCGTATTTGGTTGGGTAAGTTGGCTGATGATAGTTTTAACAATTTTATTAACAATAGTTCCCTTAATGCTCCATTAGCTAATTTTTTCTTTAGATTAGCTAGGTTGATTTTTGGGCGCTTGGTTTATTATCCTAGTCGGAAAGTGGTTATTCTTATTGGTGCGGTGGTAGTTGCGATCGCACCTGTTGGTTATTTTTTCTTCAGTCAAATTCCCCAATTAATGGCAATTCGGGCTTTTCATGGCATTAGCATAGCGGCATTTACCACTGGCTACAGTGCCTTAGTGGTGGACTTGTCTCCCCCCAAACAAAAAGGAGAATTAATCGGTTATATGAGCCTTGTAACCCCCTTAGGAATGGCGATAGGTCCTGCCATGGGTGGTTTTTTGCAAGAATATACCAATTATCAGGTATTATTTGCCCTATGTGCTAGTTTTGGCTTAATATCATTTATTTTAGGAACTCAGGTACGGGAATTTCCCCTCCAAAAAGAAACTAATTTGGTTGATCACTCTTTGACTGGGGTTAAACCCCTTGGCACTTCTCCCCAAGCTCCTTTAAAAGACAATAGGGATACACCTAGTCGTAGTTTTAAGGATTTATTTTTTAATCCTTCCTTTTTAGTTCCCACGATCATTTTTCTCTTAATCGGTTCTTTGTTTGGTACAGTGGTTACTTTTTTACCCCTTCATATTCGGGATTTAGGTCTTAATTTTAATGTAGGTTTCTTTTATACAGGAACTGCGATCGCATCTTTCTCCGTACGTTTCTTCACAGGTAGAGCCTCAGATCGTTATGGTAGAGGAATTTTCATTAGCTTAAGTCTCTGTTTATATACCTTAGCAATGATTTTATTAACCTTAGCCCACACTCCACAATGGTTAATTGTTGCCGCCCTATTTGAAGGAGCCGGTGCTGGTATGTTAATCCCTGTCATGTTAGCCTTAATTTCTGATCGCTGTAGTTTTCGAGAAAGAGGCAAAGTCTTTTCCGTCTGTTCTAGCGGTTTTGATGTTGGAGTAGCTCTAGGTGCGGTGGTATTGGGTAGTTTTTTCCTTGACTTTGGTTACCGTTTCTTATTTGCAGTTACCGCGCTAATGGCAATTGTCGCCCTACTGATTTTTCTAATTTTTTCCAATAAAACCATCCCCAACTCATGGAAGTTTGCTCGGGGTAAAATATCCGATGTATATGCAATACCCATGAAAGATTAAAGAAAAGGGCGTTGCTTAGGTGATGGTTGTGACTTCTTAACTAAGTCCTAATTCTTGTTTAAGTAACTGAATAGACTTTTCACCGATGTAATTTTCACTGCAAATCACCTTCGGAGGGCGAATCAACTCTTCTTGTAAAGTTAAAATCATTTTTTTTACTGCCACATAACTGTGATTATCGGTCATGATAGTGTGGGCACGGCTGACTAAATTTTTTAAACGTTGTGGGTTGTTTACTTGGGCAATAATAGTAGAAATTTCGTTTCCCCGTAAACTTTGTACCATCATTTGAGCTACCCGTAAAATACCACTACTCAAGCTAACAATTCCTAAGCAAGAGTCAGAGGGTAATTTTTTAATGATTTGTAATTCTTTAGCATAGTCACATATATCCACAGGGATAACTCGCATGGATTCGAGGGAGACGATTTCTAAGACTTGGGGAACAAAATAGCGACTGGTTACGATGGTGGCGTTATTACTTTGGTTAATAACTTGGCTTAATTCTTCTAAGGGTATTACCTGAATCGGCATTAATAGTGCTTGTTGTAATTCTAATGCGATTAATTTCCCTGCACCAATATCTGCTTCTGGCACTGTTACTAATAGAAGGGCATTGCAACTTAAGCGCCAATCAATTTGAGTTAAAAATAGTTCTTTAATTTGATCTAGATTTGATCCAGATAATAATAGTTGGTCAATGGTTTGACTAATTAATTTTTGTACTTCTGGGTATTTTTCTTGTAAAAATCTTTTGTTTTGTACAACTCCTTCATTGCCCTGAACTTTAACGTAAATTCCTGAACCTGTTAAAGAGTCAACTAAGCCAATTTTTTCTAGTTGTTGATATACTTTGCTGATGGTGTTACGGTGCAATCCTGTAATTTGTGCCAATTGTCTTGTACTTGGTAAACGATGACCGGGGGGATATTGGCGAGATGCGATCGCAAATTGAATCTGATCAAGTAATTGTTGTGAAGGGGAAATATCACTATCGGAATGAATCTGAAAATTTACCATAAACCTTAAAACAACCAGAAATAGCTGATAGATAATTGATCATAACCAGTAGTTTGAGAAAATAATCTTCAAAAAAATTAAAAGCGGGCTAGGCAAAATAATTAATCAACTTATAATCATAATTAAAATTGCCCTAACCCACCATAAAATTTATTTACCCCCACCTAACACTTGTTTTTTCAAACCATTAAACTCAGCAAATAATTCTTCACGAGTAGAAGCCTTGAGTAAATAACGGGTAGTAAACCAAGCCGTATAACCTAAACCAACTAATTCCAAAATAGAAGACAATAAAGGAATATTATTGATTGCATCTAACACTGACAAGGTAATATAAACAGTAATAGCCGCAGTAAGAATTAAACCAAGAGTAGTTAGAGGTTGTTTGTATTCCCCAAAGAAATCCCCCAACTGTTCAGGTACTTTGGCTAAAAATTCTACTACTACATCAATCCACTCTTGCCAGGGTTGTTCGTTATTGGGGGTAGAAACTGATGCACGGGGGGTTAGGATACCCGCCATATCATCATCAACGGGGGAAGTAGATTCTGTTGCCTTGGTTTCGGTATCTTGATATTGAGATTCCATAGTTAAAAGTTCTCCTTAATGTTAATTTTAAGTAAAAATGTTTTTGTCAGAATAATCAATTATTAAATGTACTGACTTTTGCTCATATTATCAAACACTTTTCCCAAATCAGGGTAATTTCTTATTAACAATTAATGATTTTGCTATAAAGTATATTGTAAAAGTGCCTTGGCAATACATTACAAAACTTCAATTCAAATCTAACACTAAATATTAATGGCAAAATCTCCTTTAGAAATATCTCCCACAAAAAAACAACAGATAAAAGAAAATTTAATCATAATATTGGTGGGTTTAGTCTTAGCTTTAGCCATCCGTATTTTTGTTGCCGAGCCTCGCTATATTCCATCAGAATCTATGTTACCAACTTTGGAGACGGGCGATCGCCTCGTAGTCGAAAAAATAT
>PXEJ01000252.1 GCA_003566215.1 Cyanobacteria bacterium T3Sed10_376R1m
CTAAATTTATTTGAAAACGAAAAACAAGAAGAAAAAATAGAAGCATTATTTGGTAGTATTCACCCCTATGAAGGCGTTCGCCCGATTGTTGAACAAGAAGAAATATACCCCATTTACATAGCAATACAAGCATTAGGGGAATTTATAAATCAATTTGAGTCAGAATTAGAAGAAGAACCAATTCCCCTGCTCCAAGCAAATTATGAAATAAAGATTCCTTGGTTAGATACCCCCCCAATCCCCATTACCATCAATTCTATGCCAGAAGTATCTGCAGAATTAGAAGAAATGATGGATGATGATGAACTGGGTATATTTTTTGATGACGATGATGATGATGATGATGATGACGTAATCATTAGTGATGATTTAATTCCCCGCGGCAGTTTTGTCAACTTTGCCATAGTGTCCCGAAATTTTATTAACAATCTAAAAACCAAATCATCTATCTACCTTGACCTTAATGTGATTGAAGATATAGAAGATGACGAAATTCCTGTAATGGTGATTCAAACCACTCGTCCTAAAGCAAAAACCATAATTGAGCAATTAGACGAGGAAGGAGGAGTCGAATACCTCTTTTTTTCCAAGGGCATAGATTCCTTTGAAGGTATAATTTATCGCATTGCAGTTATCCAAACGATGGAAGATATTAATTACATTATTACTGAGTTTCAGGAAAGCAAATCATCTATGGGGAAAAATCTACAAAAATGGATTGATAAAGTATCTTCCCTTGATAATTTTTGTGGCATTCTTATTGCCATGGGTGCAACAGGAGCTTCTCGAGGCAATCCTAGTTTTAAAGATACCCTCGGATTTTTTGGGACAACTTTAATCTCTAGTGAAGAATTAGGATTAGAAGAGTTGATAAGATAATTAATCTTTTTATTTTCTTAGGCTCTGTCTTCGGAAAATATTTTTTTAAGGGGAATGGTAAAAACTGTTATAGCTTTTTTGTACTTGTTGTGTTAGATTGACTCTTACCTATAACTCTTTTTCTTAGAAAAATCTAAAAATGAAGATTATTTTTAAACCATCTTTAATATTACATTTAAAAAAATATAGTTTATTTAATCCAAAAATTTGAACAAATAACAAATTAGATAAACTATAGTAATACTCAATGAGTCATGACAATCAGACTCAGCCTAACTCCCCTTAAGAAAAAGGGAACTAAAATTTTTACAAATGATTTAAGATAACTATATCTATAAATCTGGTCTTTAATTGTTGGTCTGCATAACAGCTTTCACTAGAATATCTCTATTATTTATTAACCGTTAGTACCCTTAAATTTTGTGTCTATCTCTAATTCTAATTCCCTTGATCCTGAAACTATTAGCCAAAACTATCAATCTGGTAACTATACCAGTGTTTTAGCTTTAAAAGAGATGATTTCTAATTTACATAGGGAACAAAATAAAATTCAAAATCTTCTAAGTTCTCTTAGTTTTGCTTTGCGTAACTTTAATAATCTTAATCAGTTTTTAGAGTTAACTCCTTTGATGGCAACAAGGGTAACAGATGCTGAAGGGGGCGCATTAATTCTTTATAATCAAGATAATCAAGTTAGTTTAGAACAGTTTTATTGTCAAAATGATTCTTTAAGAGAACAAATTAATCAAGATTTTTTTGTTGTTATTAGCCAAATAAATAGTTATGAAAAACAACATAAATTAAATTCTAATAATTATCCTAAATTAATCTGTTTTCCTGTTTTTGTTCAAGAAAAAATACACAGTCAATTTTCTGGTTATTTACAAATATATAGTACTCCTGTTATTAGTAAAAATGTTGAAAAAGGAAGACTATATGTCTTTAGTCCTACCCGTGAATTTTCTTGGACTCAAAGTCGTAAAACTCTTACTCAATTAGTTTCTGATCAAACGGCTGTTGCGATCGCAAATCACGAGTTGACCGCAAAATTAATGACGAAAGAAAGACAAGACAGAGAATTAGAAATCGCATCAGAAATACAATTAAGACTCTTACCAAGAAAATGCCCAAACATTACAGGGCTTGATTTGGCGGCTAAGTGTGAAACGGCAGATAGAGTAGGGGGTGATTACTACGACTTTATCCCCGCTAACTATGATCAATGGGATGAAAATACCGCCCAAATTCCTAACGCCCCCTGCCAGTCTTGGAGTATTGTTATTGGGGATGTCATGGGGAAGGGCGTACCAGCGGGATTAATTATGACCATGACAAGGGGAATGTTGAGGGCAGAAGTGTTGAATCGTCACTCCCCTGCAAGGGTATTAGAACATCTTAATCGTGTTATGTATGCTGATTTAGATAATTCCCATCGCTTTGTTACTTTATTTTACTCTGAGTATGATCCTCGCACCAATATTCTACGCTATGCCAATGCGGCTCATAATCCTCCTTTGTTTTGGAAGGCTTCAATCAATAAGGTTAACAAGTTAGATACCGATGGAATGTTGGTCGGTTTGCAACCCCACTCAGATTATCAAGATGATTTAGTTGAGTTACAAAAAAACGACACTATCCTTTATTATACAGATGGTTTAACGGATGCCATCAACCAAAACAATCAAAGATTTGATGAAGAAAATTTAATAGATTGTTTTCATTTTGCCTGTAATAAGTTTGACACTGCCCAAGAAATTTTAGACCATCTGCTTGAAAAAATTAATAGTTTTATCGGGTCTGGTCATTCTAATATTGATGATATGACTATGATTATTTTGAGACATAAACCTGATAAGCTTTATCCATGTTAAACAAATCTAGTTAAACTAATACGATACCGTTCCTTTTTGGTCACACTAATCTCCCCAATTTCTAGCCTACCTTTACCCCGAAAAGAGACTAAATCACCACTTTTGAGATTATGACTAGATTGGGTTATTTCTTTCCAGTTTCCCCTTACATCATTGTTATTGATAGCGTCTGCCATTTTTGAACGGGATAAACCGAAGCCAAAAGATGCGATCGCATCTAGCCGTAAGGAAGCCTCTACGGTGGTCATTTCTTTCTTTTTAGGTTCTCTCACCCTCAAATCAGATAGGTCAATCTGTTTTGTTTTCACCGGTACAGAGCGCACTTGTACCAAAGAAGTTTCAAAAAAATCAACCATTTCAGGAATGACAATGACTTGAGCCCCCCTTTCCCCCAAAACAATAATATCTCCAACTTTTTCCCTAACCACCCCAGTACCTAAAATTGCTCCTAAAAAATCTCGGTGGGTAGCAGTATCAAAAAGAAAATTACCAGCAATATCAAGGGCGCTGACGGGCATTTGAGAAATATCACAGGGGATTTCTTCTCGATGAATCCCTACCCTTTGTCTTTCTGCTTGGGGATAACCCCCCCAAGGAATTATTTGTATTTCTGTTAACTGGGCAAAAATTTGATTTACTTCGGCTAACACAGGGGGTGATAAAAAGTCCGTTACTACTAATTCCCATGTTTTAATTGCTTGTTCTGCCTTATCTAAAACCTTAGCAATTTCAGCTCTATTTTCTACTCGATTTAAAATATCTTCTCTTGGTAACATTTAATAGCTAATAATTTTTACTAAAATCAAATCAATGACTTATTTTTTGTTTACTGTCATAAAAGTGACAAAATAGGGACATTATCAATTTTCAACATAGCCTTGTATATTTTCAGGATTGAGAGATTGTAGAATATTAGTGGCTTGATTTTTAATTAGATCATTACCTTGGACAATGACTAAATATTTACCAGCTTTAAGGCGATTACGATAGGGTAAAGCGTCACTGCTTCCTTCCATTAAGGTAGCGCTACCACCCACAAAAAAACTACCCATCGCACCACCGATCGCCCCTAGAAAACCACCTATAATATGGTTAAAAGGCGCACCAGCCCAAGCAAAAGTATCTAAACCCGTAATGGCATCAAAGGTGTAACCCCCAAAAAAACCAAAGGGAATCAACCAGTAAGCCATCCTGATAGAATTTTTGCGTCCTTCCTTATTGGGATCAATAAAACCAAATTCATCAGCAGTTTTATAACCTCTGCCTAAAATTGACACTTGTTTGAGGGGAATATTGGCTTTTTCTAAGGCTGTGTAGGCTTCTTCCGCTTGAATGCGATCGGAAACCACAGCAATTAAGTAATTCATTTATACTATTTTTTTTCTTAAAAGGATTTAGAGATAATATCTAGTCTTATCTTAACCAGAAAAGGTTAGCATTATTTGCTGATTTTTCCCTCAAAATCCTATGTGAATATTTTAATAACTCCACTGGTTAAAGATTTAAAGCTCATCATACCTTCATATTCAGCAAAGCCTAAATACCTTAAAACACCCATTACGAAACTAAGTAAAGAGTCGCCACGGGTGTTCAAAGCACAGATTGAATTTCAGCTTTTAGCCTTCAGTTGCTTAACTGAGGTAATAGCGTTTTTCAGCTTCTAATTGATCTACTAACGCTGTTTGTCCATTAGCCTTAGCTACTTCTAAACGATGTTCTAAGGTTTTAATTAAGGTACTACGATGAGCTTTTTTGGCGTTTGTAACAGTTGTTTGGTTCATCATTTATATTACTCCTACTATGATGGTCAATTTATTTTTAATGGCAATGGATAAAGAACTTTTTACAAGAAATCAAATTTCTTTTTTTCAAGTAATCATAGGGATTTAAGCCTTATAATAGATATATTTAGGCTTAAACCCCATTTATGTGGCTATTGAAGTCCTACTTCCGAAGCTACTCTGTTTAACATTGATGCTTGACGATTTTGTTGACGTTGACGATCGCCTCTCATCAATAGACGAGCTTGTTGACTTACTTTACCAAGTTGGTTTTTGTTATTTAAAGTTTTGTTTGCGTTCATGATGCCGCCTCCTCTAATTTTGTTGAGTTTAGATGCGAGACGCGTTCCTTCAGAAGATAATCTTCTTACTTCCGTCTGTAACAAACAGATGAACGATTTATTCCTACACTTTTAGTTTAACATAAAAGTATCGAATTTTACAAAATTAACATTTTTTTACAATTGTCGAAAGTTAAATAATTTTTTCTAAGCCATAAACTAAAGATTTGAGCTCGGTGATTTTACGAATAGATAAAAGTACACCCGGCATATAACAAGTGCGATCACTCGTATCATGTCTAAGGGTATAAATCTGTCCTTGGGCACCAAAAATAATCTCTTGGTGAGCAATTAATCCGGGGAGACGCACACTATGTAAGCGAATATTATCTCCGCAAATACTACCCCTAGCCCCAGCTAAATTTTCCGTTTCCTTCACTTCTTGAGGATTATAGGTCTTACCTAACCCTGATAACATTTCGGCGGTTTTAATGGCTGTGCCACTAGGGGCATCTGCTCTTTGATTATGGTGTAGTTCGATAATTTCCACATGGTCAAAATACTGTGATGCTTGAATAGCTGCTTGTTGCATTAAAACAATCCCAATGGAAAAATTAGGAATAATTAATACTCCGGTGGTTGCTTTTTCGGCAAAATCTCCTAAATCTTTGATTTGTTCGGGGGTTAATCCCGTTGTGCCAACTACAGGGCGTATGCCATAGGCGATCGCACTACGCACATTTTCATATACACTATCAGGATGGGTAAAATCGACCATAACCCCTTGTATTTTGTGTTGGGTTGCCAAAACTAAAACACTTTGTAAATCATTAAAAATAGGCACTTCCAATGGTCCGCCCCCAGCTACTTCCCCCACATCCTGCCCTAGTATGTTGGGATTTTGATCCACTGCCCCCACTAACATCATATCATCGGCAGATGCGATCGCCTTAATCA
>PXEJ01000003.1 GCA_003566215.1 Cyanobacteria bacterium T3Sed10_376R1m
CCAGCCTTCAAAAACTCCGTTAGAGGAGTTTGAATCACCTTAAAACCTTTCTCGCTAATGCGTCTTTCCAAATCACTACTAATTTTGTTCATAATGACCACATCATTGATATTGACGGCATTACAAGCAAAATTAACAGCATCAGGTTCTTCTACTACAATACGCTTATCTTCAGGTACACGCATTTCGATGAGACGATTAGAATAGCTATCAAAAGCCTCAGGATAATAGAGTAAATAGCCATTAGCCAAAGGA
Source organism: Cyanobacteria bacterium T3Sed10_376R1m (assembly GCA_003566215.1). GTDB lineage: Bacteria > Cyanobacteriota > Cyanobacteriia > Cyanobacteriales > Cyanobacteriaceae > Cyanobacterium. The sequence goes on from PXEJ01000003.1 coordinate 256, forward strand.
CAAAAACAGGTATCTAAGTGATAAAAACGGTTATCAATTAACCGCAAAGATAAAACCTCCGTATCTAGCCAACGGGCGATATAAGGATGTGAATCTAGCTCCGAGCGGAAGCCGTAACCAGCCCACAACCAACGTCCTTCCCTGTCAAAAAGGGCATCTCCAGCCCCCTCAAAGGGTAAATCTTTAGGTAACTCATAAACAGTAAAACCATTTTCTTCAAACCAAGCTTTGAAATAGGGTTCTTCTCCTTGCCTTTCGGGGTGATAAAAACGACTAAGCACTACGTTTGTTCCTAATACCAACCCAGCATTGGCGGTGAATACCATATCGGGAACACCCTTTTGAGGTTTAACAAGGTCAACGATCGCATATTCTTTGATGATATGATATAATTTCTGCCATTGTTCTATCGCTCTTTCTTGACTGGATTTGTGAATGTTTCCCTCCATCCAAGGATTAATCACATAGTCAACGTCGTAATGGTCCGGAGCGCACATTAAAATACGGATATTATCGCCCATAATAATTCTTAATACTCTCTAACTATAAAATCAACTTGGCTAGTTAAATTCGTTCTTGATCCTTATCTCTAGCCAACATTTAATTATACCTCGAGAAGGTTTTTCGTTTCTGCTCACCAACGCTACTATGTCTTGAAACGGTGACACACAATTTAATTTTAGTTAGGAAGAAGCCCTATTCCCAATTACTTTTCCTCGACTGTTTCCGTTAAAGGTTGAGGTATGGTTAAAGTAAAAGAACTCCCTTGATTTTTCTCGGATTTAAAAGTTAAATCTCCGTGGTGAAGTTTTGCCAACTCTTGGGCAATAACTAATCCTAAGCCAGTACCTTTATTTTTGTGATGAAGATGGGTTTTTATTTGAGAAAAAGGTTGAAATAATTTATGGTGTAACTGTTCATCTATACCAATACCAGTATCAATTACCGAAAAATTTACTTGATTATCTTTCATTCTTACCCTTAGAGTTACCGAACCAAATTCAGTAAACTTAACCGCGTTAGAAAGCAGGTTAATCAATATTTGCTTGATTTTTTGTTCATCTCCATAGCAATAGTTAAGACTATCTTCCATATCTAAGATTATTTGTAAATTTTGTTCTTTGACTTTTTCTTCAATCAAAGATAAACAATATTCACATAATTTTTGAATATTAACTTTTTTAATAACTAATTCCTCTTTATGGGCTTCTAACTTTGATATGTCCAAAAGATCATTTACTAAATTTAAAAGATATTTACCTGACTCATAAATAGCACTGGTATATTCTATCTGTTTGTTGTTTAATTCTCCATAAATTTGTTTTTTTAACATTCTAGTAAAGCCGATGATAGAAGCGATAGGGGTTCTTATTTCATGGTGCATATAGGATAATATCTCAGTATAGTTTTGATTGTTTTTTATGGTTTTTTCTATATGACTCTGATATAAAAATATAGCTAAAAATTTAGCGGTTATCTTTAATATTTTATGATGATCACTTTTTTCCCCAGTTTCATTTTTTAGCTTAATTAGTAAATTACCCCAATATTGATGTTTATAAACTAGAGGAAAAACTAAAATAGAATAATTATTAACATCTAAAAATTTTTGAATTTCATCAGTAAGTATTTCTTGACTATTTATATGAGCTGTTTCATAGGATAAATTATGTAATAATTTCGTAACTTGATAATCTTCATCATGGCTTATAAAACAATAATTAATTGATATTTGACTAATATTATCCTCATCAGGGGTAATCAAAATAAAAGAGTCTAAGGCACAATATCTAGAAATAATTTCTACTATAAATTGACAGTTATCTTTTATACTATTATTTTCTTCTAGGATAGAAAATAACTGCTCATTGATTACCATTAAATCAAAACTACTAATTTGATTTTCTATTTCATTTTGCTGAATATTCATGCTTGGTTTTGACTTCATTTAAAAAATTTTAGTCTTTTTCCTCTTATACTTATTGAAGGTAAAGAAATTACTTGTACTTGTTGTTGCGTATTACAATCCTCAATCATCTACAACTAATTGAATGACTGATGGAAGTATCTATTTTTGATTTTTGAAGGGTGTCGATAGATGATAATACATTAAAGTTAATAAAGCTATAGTGAAATGGAGAAGTAAAAACCATGAAACTAAAATATTATAATAAGATTATTTGCTTTAGTGATAGCTAAAAATCTTTAGGGTCATATTTAAGAAAAGACAAATACGTTTCAGAATTGTCGGCGAGAAAATATAACTACACTAATAGTCAATAATAAGATTATATACAATATTGCATAGATTAAGCTATTGATTAATTCTCCTGTAGGGGGTAGTATGTTGTAAACCGCTTCGTTTTTTAGGTTTAGTCTTTCTAAGTCTGGCAAGATTAGGTACAAAGTTCGGGTTATATTTTCAATACTTTGGTTTTCTGTTATTTTTCCTAATTCTAATAAGTCTCTACTTAAATGTCCCATAATATAAACCCCAAAACTTAAAAGGGTTGCTAAAATTGAGCTGGTAAAAACTCCGAAGGTGATAGCAACGGCGGTTAGCAGAGCTAATTCGAGGATAATATAAACAAGGGCAACGAGTAAGCTATTTAAGGGGTAGCTTATGCCTGATAGGCTCATTAGCCCTAAGTAAATGACTGTCATTACAGTTACTAACACTGTTAACACTGCAACTAAGCCAATGTGTTTACCGATGATAAATTCGGCAGTATTAATCGGTTTTGGTACTAAAATTAGGACTGTCTTTTTTTCAATTTCTTTATTAACTAATCCTGTACCGACAAATATAGCTACGATTACTCCTAACAGATTAATGGCACCAATACCTAAATCTAACAATATTTTTTCATCAGCACTAACCGCAATGGATGGTAATATCCTCGAGGCTAAAATTAGTAGTAATGCAAAAAATCCTATTACATATAGTATGCGATCTCTGATGACTTCCCTAAAACCATTAGTTGCGATCGCACTTATTCTTGTTACATTCATAATACTTATGGGCTATTCAGTCTCTAACTATCAGATGTTAAGATATATCCATTTATGGATTATACATGATAAGACTTAAGTTTTAAAATTGGGAATTATATATATTCATTATTCTAACAAAAATTTAAATATTTAAGGCGATTTATACATAAAAATATATCGGTATTTTGTCTAAAAAAATAATGATTAACATTAAACAAAATAAAATTGAGAAAATTAACCAATATTATAATTTCTTGTCAAGGTTAATAAAAAATGATATTTTAAAGTTTGTCAATATTAAAAATATGAAATGCTTTAGCTAAAGATATTCTCAATTAATAAAAACCATAAATTTTAGTAAAAAAATAATCTTAACAAAGAATAAAAAAAGAATCGAAATAAAATAAGCACATCATAATATAGTATTTACCATGAATATCAAAACGCCAAATTGGGTAAAAGATGCAGTTTTTTATCAAATTTTTCCCGATAGATTTGCAAAGGGAAAACCATCAAAAAATTATCCCAATCACTGGCAATCATCGAATCTACAATCATGGGAAAAACCCCCTACCCTTCAAAAATATAAAGGGGGAAATTTTTGGGGAGTCATTGATAAGTTAGACTACCTACAAGATTTAGGGATTAATGCCATTTATTTTACCCCCGTTTTTCAATCTACCTGTAACCATCGCTATCACACCCATGATTACTATCAAATTGACCCCCTTTTAGGAGGAAATAACGCTTTTTTTGAGTTTTTAAAACAAGCCCATCAGAGAAATATCAAGGTAGTATTAGATGGAGTATTTAACCATGTTGGTAGAGGTTTTTTCTTCTTCAATGATATTTTAGAAAATGGACCCCATTCTCCTTGGTTAGACTGGTTTAAAATTACCAAATGGCCAGTTAGCGCTTACAATGGTTCTCACCCTGCTAACTATGAATCTTGGGTTAATAACCGTGCGTTACCTCAATTTAACCACAGTAATCCCCATGTCAAAGAATATATAATGGAAGTGGCGGAGTATTGGTTAAATCAAGGCATTGATGGATGGCGTTTAGATGTTCCTAACGAAGTTACAGAAGACGGTTTTTGGCAAGAATTTCGCACTAGGGTAAAAGCCATTAACCCTGAGGCTTATATCGTCGGAGAAATTTGGACTGATGCCCGTCAATGGTTAGATGGAACTCAATTTGATGGAGTAATGAATTATTTATTTACTTCACCCACTATGGCTTTTTGTGGGGGCGATCGCATAATTAGAAAATATGTAGAAGAACCCTATTATTTTCCCTATCCAGCTATCAAAGCAGAAGAATATCAACAAAAAATAGAAGAATTACTTAATCTGTATGATTGGGAAATAAATTTAACTCAACTAAATTTACTCGCTAGTCACGATACTGCAAGGTTATTAACCATTGCTGGAAATGATCGAAAAACAGTAGAGTTATGTACTTTATTATTGTTAACTTTTCCGGGTGCCCCAAGTATTTATTATGGAGATGAAGTTGGTTTACCCGGAGGATTTGATCCTGATTCTCGTCGTGGTTTTCCCGAAGAACAATTATGGGACAAAAATCTGCTCAACTATCACAAAAAATTAATCAAACTGCGTCATCAATATCCTGCGTTAAGACAAGGTCAATATAAAGTATTGTATGCTCAACAAGACATATATATATTTAGTCGCAATTTAGATAATCAAAATATTATCATCGCCATTAATAGTGATCTTCAATCTCAAACCATTACCATTGATTCGGACTATCACATTAGTAACATTTTATTTGGTGATGGCTCCTTTTCCTGTGAAGATGATCAAGAAAAGATAAGTATAACTGTCACTTTAAATGATCGTAGTGGTTTGGTCTTAATTTAGATATATAAGGGCTAAAGCCCTTATTAAGATTAAAATATTAACCCATAATTTGGGGAACTTTGAAAAAGTCGTCATCCCGTGAGGGAGCGCTATCGAGTAAACTTTCTCTATCCTCGTAGGTTTTTTGAACGTCAGTACGCATTATATTACTAACATCGATCGCCCTTGTAGTGGGTTCTACTTCATCAGTATTTAACTCACTTAACTGATCAAAATATTCAAGGATAGCATTTAACTGTCCCACAAATTCTTGTTCTTCTTTTTCTGTAATGTCCAAACGGGCTAAATTAGCCACCTTCTTTACTTCTTCTTGACTAATACTCATAAAAAATAACTAATAAAAAACAATAAAAACCCTCCTAATCATAACAGGGAATAGAAATCGACAATTATGGACAATGGACAATTAAATTTTTCATTATCCATTATCAATTCTCAATTATTTAAAAGAATACGTCCATTTCCGAGCGCCCAGTAGTTTTGAGCCAATTTTGAGCCTCAAGATAACTATTAGGAAGGATTCTAATGGCTTGTTTCCAATATTCCGCAGCCTTATCAAATAACTCCTCGGCTTCGTCTTGATTACCGCTTTGCTTAAACTTTTCCCCTTGATAGTGGTA
>PXEJ01000234.1 GCA_003566215.1 Cyanobacteria bacterium T3Sed10_376R1m
AAATTAATCCTCTAACTGGATGCTGATACCTTTATCTTGTCATTGGTATAACGAATCATCAGAAATACGTAAAAATCGTCTTCAACAGGTCATTGAGCAACTTGAACTGAGAGAAAATAAACCCATTACTATTTTTGATGAGGCCACTCAAACATCTGCTAATTTTTTACAAACTCCCCTAGCAATTTTAGGTATTGTCGATGAAGATGAATATGTTTTAAAATCATCTTATGGTTTGACAAATTTAGGTACCAATAATTATTTATTAAGAAATAAAAAAATCCGAGTAGAAGATTCTTTTTCTATTCATGTCATTGATAGTAGGAAACCTTTAGCTATCTCTAACACTTTTCAAGATTCTTTTTTTTGTACAAATAGCTTGGTTCAAGAGTATCAAATTAGGTCTTATCTTGGTATTCCTCTTATTACTTCAGGGGGAGAGTGCATTGGTTGTTTAGAAGTTTTTGATTTTAAAAATCGTCAGTTTTCAGCCACAGAAATCAATTTTCTTAATCTTACTGCCCGTTGGTGTATGGCGGAATATGAACGTAGTGTTTTAGCTAATAAAATTAGTCTTAATAAGACTAATCAAATATCTGGAACAATGTCTCCTCAAAATAGTTTATCTACTGAAAAAGCCTCCCCCGAAATATCGAAGGCTTTCCAAAATATCGAAGAAAATCCTCAATATCCTAAAAATTTAAGTATTAAACTATTAAATAAGTTAATTCAGAAAATATCTATTCCCCTTACTTCTATTATTGGAATGTCTAGTGTGCTTAAACAAGGCGTTTATGGTAAGGTTAACGAAAAACAGTTGGAATATTTAGGAATTATTCATAATAGCGGACAAGAAATTACCACTTTACTAGATGAAATTGTTAGTCTAGGGGCGATCGAAGAAAATAAAAAATTAGACTTAAAAACTGTTGATATAGCCATCCTCGGTGAGCAAATTATTACTTCACTACAAAATAGTGCACAGGCAAAACAAAATGATCTTATCTTATTTGTTGAACCGGGGGAAACTATCTGGCTTTTAGACAGAGAAAAGTTTAAACAAAGTCTATACTATATTTTAACTACAATCATTGAAAATGCCAGATCAGGTAGTGAAATTCAAATTCATATTTCCCATCAATTACCACAATTAAAAATTAATATATTAGTTAAACATTCATGGTTAAGTGATGGTATTTCTCCAGATGTAATTGATAATTATTTAGAGATAATTCAGCAGTATTATGATATGGATTTACTCTATGTTTCCCAAGAAGAAATTAAGTCATATATTCAAAGTTTAAATCAATATAATTATGAATTGATAACCTTGTTATTTAGCTGTTATTTAGTGGATTTACAAGGGGGAAAAATAACCCTCCAAGGCACTCCAGAGTTAGGGTATCGTTTTGTGATTAATCTTCCCCTTGCTCAAATAAGCTAAAGGCTTTATGAATTATTTGTTCCAAATTCTTCTTTAGCCCAATTCAAATTTTCTTGCACTATTTTTAGAACACTACCCTCTGAGTATAAGCGTAATAGAGGCTCGGTACCACTAAAACGAATTAATAACCAGCTTTCATCCTCAAGACGATATTTGTAACCATCAATGGTTAAACAATCAAGAACTTTTTTTCCGGCAATTTCCGTCAAAGGATTATCCCGAAGGGTGGCTTGTAGTTGATTTTTTTGTTCCATGCTTCCCAAGGGTAAATCTATGCGATCATATTGGGATGCAAAATTAACTTTTTCCTGCAAATCTTGGTAAAGCTGACTAATATCTTTTCCTGATTCTACCACCGCTTCTAATATATAAAGAGCAGATAAAAGAGCATCTCTTTCGGGAATATGGGTACTGTAACCAACACCCCCTGATTCTTCTCCCCCTACCAATACTTGCGTCGTCAACATTCTCTGGGCAATGTACTTATAACCAATAGGGGTTTCAAAAAGAGGAATATTAAATAATTGGGCAATTTTGGGGATTAAATCTGAACCGCTAACGGTTTTGACTATTTCCCCGTCTAATTTTCGTCTTTGGGCTAAATGCTCGATTAAAATGGGAATTAAAATTTGTGTACTACAATAATTTCCCTTACCATCCACCACAACAATACGATCGCAATCTCCATCGAATACTAGACCAACCCTAAGGCTATCTGGTTCAAGTTTTGCTGTTTTTTTAATCTCTTGGAATAACTCAGGGATATAACGGGCTAAAGGCTCAGGAGCAGTACCTCCAAAAAGGGTATCCCTAGAAGCGTTAATTTCATCAATGTTACAACCTAATAAACGGGTTAAACCCGTAGAAGCAGCACCGTGCATCACATCTACCATTAGCTTTAGTTTCCCAGATGCGATCGCACTTCTAATTTTACCAACATCTACGAGGGAGCTTAATTGTGACGTATAACTAGCCCAAGGATCAAATTTAGTAATAGTGCCTTGAGAGGAAGAAAGAGGTAAAGTAGTACCCAATAAATTTTCAATTTTACCAGTAACATCCTCAGAAACTGACCCACCAAAACCCCCTTTGACCTTCAAACCCAAATATTTAGCAGGGTTATGACTGGCAGTTAAAACTAATGCCCCCAAAGCCTTGCGCTCATACGCAGTCCAACTAAAAGCAGGAGTAGGGGCATAACTATCGGCTAACAATACATCATAGCCATATTCTTGTAACGACTCGGCTACTACCTGAGCAAATTCCTCAGCAAGGAAGCGGCGATCATATCCCACCACCATTACTTTAGAATAAGGGTTATCCTCTTCTAATATCTTTGCACAAAGAGGAGCTAACATTGCCACCCTCTCCATCGTAAAATCGGCAGCAATAACTCCGCGCCAACCATCCGTACCAAACTTAATGGGATTAACTTGAAAAGTCATAGGAATAATTCACAATGGACTATTGATAATTGACAACGAATACATTATTGAACCAAAAAATAGCCTAACACCTAAAACCTAACACCTAACACCTAGAAGCCATTAAACCTGAGCAGTTTCCTTCGCTTCAGTATTAGCCACAGTACCAGTTAACTGTTCATAGGTTTCACGCATTTTGAGACCCACTAAAACTTGGAATAAACCAGTACCATTGTTAGAACCGGGATAATCTTTATGTTTTAATAATAGTTCAGTCATTTCACCGTAGTATTTAGTACCAGTGCGACTTAAGTGACTTTCAACGTAGATAATTTCTTCTAAATTGTCAAATTGACCATCAATCTCGAGGATAGAAACCTCATTCCCCATGTAGTTATCAGGTCCATAATACATTTTTAAGCCGGGGAAAGAACAGGTTAGTTTACGTCCACAAGGTCGCCAATCAATAGTTGAACCTTCATCAAATAAGTAGGTAGGAGCAAAATGCTCGATACCTTCTTTTTCAACTAAACGTACTCGTAAAATTTTACCTTCCTTCTCACCTTTGATTAACTGGGTAGGTAATACTTGAATAACGACATCTGCATATTGTTTTTGAGGTTCAATATAAGCAGTGAAATCAGGTTTTCTAGCCATAATAGAAGCAACTACATCATCATAACTATGACCTCTTTCTGCCATATCCCGTTGAATTTTCCAGTTGATTTTTACTTCTTCACTAATGTCGAGATAGACACTAAAATCAACTAATTCTCTAACGCGCTGATCATAAAGGGGATGTAAACCTTCTATGACAATAACTTTATTAGGTTCAATTTTTTCAGGAGGATCTAATTCCCCTGTTTCATGATTATAAATAGGTTTATCAATAGCTTGACCATTTTTTAAGGCTTTAATTTGTTCAGCCATTAAATCAAAGTTGTTTGCCTTGGGGTTGAGGGCGGTGACACCGGCTACTTTTCTACCTTTGCGGTCTAAACTATGATAGTCATCAAGACAGATCACTGTCATAAATTCTTTTCCAAACAAGTCTTCTAAACGTCTTAAAAAGGTTGATTTACCGCACCCGGAGTCTCCTGCAACCCCAATTATTACTACTCTATCTTGGGTCATATTTTCCTCTATATGTGATACTAAATTTTTACTTATATCAGTAATTTTGCTATTGCTTGTTATCTTATCAGTGAAACGCACACTGATCTATAGGTATTTGATTTAATTTATAACTTTTGTGAGACAAAGCAAGTTAACAATTCTTTTTTTTACGAAGATATGTTAAGGGTTTTCTCCTTTTTGCGAGAGTTTTTTATGATGTCACAAAAAAAGTATTTACGTTACTTAGATTCAAGTTTTTGTTAGTCCGTTTAATTAAGCCAGATAAAACTTTACCCGGTCCTACTTCTATCACATCGGTAATACCTTGGGGTGTAAATTCTAACATAATTTCTCTCCAACGCACTCCCCCTGTCATCTGTTCTAAGAGTCTTTGTTTGATTTCTTGGGCGTTGATAGTGGGTTGGGGTTCAACGTTAGACATTACAGGAATTTGTGCATCTTGAAATGCGATCGCCCTTAGAACTTGACTAAATTCTTGAGCGGCATCTTTCATCAAGGGAGAATGAAATGCTCCAGATACTTTTAATTCTGCAACTTTTTTTGCATTAACTTGTTCTAATACCTGTTCAATGGCTTCGGGAGTACCAGAAATAACTACTTGCCCCTCACTATTATCATTGGCAATAACTACCTGGTCATGGGCTGAAACTGCATTTTCTAAAATATTACGATCAAATTTCATGAGTGCCACCATTTTCCCTCCTTGGGCTTTACTCATCAGCTCCCCACGACTTTTAACTAACTTCAATCCTTCTTCAAAACTATAAACTCCAGCACTGTAGAGAGCGACATATTCTCCTAAACTATGCCCTGCCACTAAATCTGGTTTTTTACCTTCTTGTTTTAGCAAATCTACTAAAATAGCTTCCACTGTATATAAGCAAGGCTGAGTGTAATTGGTTTGTGATAATCTATCATCTTCTGCTTGACAGACTTCTAGCACTGACCAACCCAACACTTCTTGAGCCTGTGCAAATTTTGTTTTGCCTATTTCTGTATTTTGTAGCTCCACCCCCATTCCTTGGGCTTGTGAACCTTGACCGGGAAACACCCATGCGACTTTAGTCATTATGTGTATATTTTTTTTGGTTGTATCGCTGTGAAATTATAGCAAAAGAAAGGTACGGAATGTTATTAAGATTTACGCTACCTGTAGAGTTTTTTGAGGTAATAGACAAAAAAGATTGGATACTATTCTTAATTCTTCAGGATAACAAGGTTTAGGATAGTTCTCTAACCAAATGGGGGGGACTAACATCGGATCATAATCTTCTATGTAGTAAATCCGACTACCATCTTGTTTGAATTGCACAGGAGTACCGGGTTGGTACATTTTGGCTTCTTCTTGTTCCCAGGTTGTCCAATCCATCTTCTTTTTCCTTTTTCTTCTTTCTGTATAAGATTATACCAAATGATTACAGAAATGTCAGGATAACTTAACATTTGTAAAGATATAGTTGTTATACACAATTAAACCTCAGTTCAATGAATTTAAGAATAAATCAGCCCTGCTTGGGCAGTTGGGTTTACAGTTGCTGTGTGACAAAGAATTGGTTAACCAAAAATCTCTTACCATGAAGCTTAATCAGGGAGTGCCAACAGAAGTGCCAAATCTCAGTATAATGAAGATAAAATCTAAGACATTGTTAATTGACTCCGAGCAACAGTCTTTTTCAAAGATAAATAATTTTATTTAATTAAATTTTAAGAATGCAAGTAAACGATTTCAC
>PXEJ01000112.1 GCA_003566215.1 Cyanobacteria bacterium T3Sed10_376R1m
AAACCAAGAAGAAGAGTGAGAATTAGCCATTTATTTTAATGAATGGCAGAACGAACGTTGCAGATTTTAATCTGCTTTTGATACAATAATTCTAGCCGATAATATAGGTGAAAAACCCTACGGCAACAAAAAGTAAGCTCAATACCAAAATTGGTTGAGAGTGTATGGGTTCTTGATACACCCCCAAAGATTAAATCTTTGGTCAGCTAAGAATAAGTAAAAATAAGGTTTTAACCTATTTATTGCTTTCGCTTAGAATCCATTCGGTTTTAACAAATGGAGTATCAATAGGAGATTATTAGGTTTTAAGTGTTAGATGGTATTATTTATCATCTAACCATCGCCTAAAAAAGTTATTTTTTTCTTTGGCACGTATTTTTTTTATTTCTTGGTTAAAGTAATATTTTTCTTTCTCCGATAAACCTCCGCGCAAAATATAGGAACTTTGCCACACCAAAACGGAGGCAAGGAAACCAATACAAAAAGTAATCGCTAAAGTGCCTAAGGGATTAAATTCCATTCCTAAACGAATGGCTGACCAGGTACAATGTTCTTGACACAGGGAAATGGTTTCTCTAAATTGCCATAATCCCCAAGGCATAAGGGTTAACCATGATATTAATACTAATATCCATCGTCCATAAACTCTTGTTTTATACAGTTTTTTGATGTCTGCTTCTTCGGTGGCTGAATAGGTGGTTTTTGGGGTCATCATTTTTTGGTTAACAATTTCTGCTCAAAGTTTAAACTATTCATTACCTTTGGTTAACTTTGATCTTTTAAGCTAGTGTTTGATTCGGTGTATCCTAGCAAACATTTTGATCACTATGTTATTAACTCCTCCTCGTAAACAATATTTAAGCACGAAAATTCAATCTGGTGAAAGACGATTACATTTTTACGGTAAAGGGGAGGAAATTCCTCTTTTAGATCATGGGGTATGGTGTGTTAGTCATGGTTTTGTACAATTGATGAAGATAAGTCATCAGGGCAATGAAACTTGGTTAGGTTGGGCTCAGGGAGATGAGTTTTTTGGATCTTGGTTTACTTCTCTAACTTCTTTTCAGGCAAAGGCTTTGTCGGATGTTTATGTGCAATGGTATAGCTTAAATGAAATTGAGTCTTCGGCTCAGATTGCCCAGGTGGTTTTAAATCAGATCGTTTTAAGAGTTAAACGAACGGAGGAACTATTGGCGATCGCAGGACTAAAAAGAGTTGAAGAAAAATTACTGGAGTTATTAAAATTATTGGGGAAATATGTTGGGGAAGAAGTTGACCATGGGATTCGCATTCAAGTTCGTTTTACCCATCAACATTTAGCAAGTGCGATCGGAACTACAAGGGTAACGGTAACTCGTTTACTAGGGGATTTACACAAACAGGGTTTAATTTCCTATGATGAAATCCGTCATCTAGTTATTACAAATTAGCTTCTGAGAGAAATAGTGCGATCGCACTGAGAACATCAAAAACAATAGTTTCCGCAGAATAAAGCGAAATATAGGTATATTTGTGGGCAATGCCCACCTTACATTTTTTAAGCCAAACCAACTAATTTAGAACTTAAATCCCATAGTTTAATCGCCTTATCCTTGTCACTAGCTTCATCAGAAACCTCTTGATCAAAAGACTTACGTCCTTGTTTTTGACGATTTCCCCAACTCCAATACACTCCCGATTGATCATATTCTGGATCAGCTACAACCATAGCCACTCTTTCCCCAGCTAATTCTTCAGAAACATAACCCCCAGTAATATTTTTCTGAAAGAGAGGGAATATTTTCTGGAATAAAGAATAGTGGTTACGGAAAAGAGCCGTTTCTGCCACACATCCGGGATAAAGGGCAGAAATCGTGATTCCTGTGGACTCATGGTAACGGCGATGTAATTCTTTCATGGTAAGCATATTACATAGTTTACTATCTTTGTAAGCTTTTCCAGACTTAAATTTTTTGCCATTAATCATAGAAATCGGTGCTTTAAATCCTTGTTCCATTCCTGATAAGTCTCCTAAGTCTGGAGGTGCCGGAATGGGGATTTTCCCGCCTAATTCTTTGGGATTTGCCGTAACAGTACCAAGAATAACTAATCTAGGTTTGGGATTGTTAGATTTTTGTAAGTCTTCTAACATTAAATTACAAAGAAGAAAATGTCCGAGGTGATTTGTAGCAACGCTTAGTTCGTAACCATCTTCACTATACATCGGTTCTTTGAGCAAAGGATAATAAACCGCCGCATTACACACTAAGGCATCCAAGTTTCTGCCCGTTGCCCGAAAATCTTGAACAAACTGACGTACACTCTTGAGAGATGCTAAATCAAGGTGAATTATTTGATAGCAATCTTCTCTGATACCTAATTCTTTGGCTACCTTTTTGGTTTTTTCTAGGTTACGACAAGCCATGATTACAAACCATTTTTCTGTTTTGGCAAGGGCTTTTGCTGCTAGTAGTCCAACTCCGGAAGATGCCCCTGTAATAATTACTGTAGATTTTTGATTTTCTGCCATGTTATTTTATTTTTTTACCGCAAACAGTTTTATAAAGTGTTGATTATCTTAGCTTTATAATCTCATAAGATTATGTTTTCATTTTCTAAGTTTCATTAAGAAAAATAATATATTCTTTACATTTCTTTATTTAATAATTTTCCAATATTTGTTGTTTACTGTGATAGTTTTAACAGATACAATTTGAATAAAAAAATCGAAATGGAATTAAAAAAAAATTTTCAAGATTTAAAAAAGAATAGTTTTAAGGTTTTAATTTCAGGGCTTACTGTTTTTGGGGTGGGAATATTTATTTTCCCTATGTCTGCAGAAGCTGCCAAATTTAATTTTTCTTATGAAAGAAATAATGGAAAAATTTTTCAGGGAATTCTTGAGGGTACTCGTGATGGAGATAATGTAATAGTTAATTCAATTTTCAGCACTTTTTATGATGATAATCCCACTTTAGGTATCGATGAGATTTTCTCTTTTGACTCTAAAACCAGAAGTGAAGTAGGGGCTTCTCCCGGAATGTTTATCTTTCCCACGGTTAGCTTCAGTGGTAACTTTATGGATATTGTGGCTTGTACTTTTCAATGTGGTAACCCTAATCTAGGGGATTTAGCTCCCGGATTTTTGTTTAATACCACTGATATTTTAAATAGTTTACAAGATGTTAGTAATCCAGACTCTGGAAAACCGGGTTCCGAAACAACCACAGCACAAAGCGGGGGTTTTTCTATTCCTACTCCTTTATATTCTAGTACAGATACTTCTTTTGGTGGTACAGTTATTGAGCAGTTTGACCCTACAAAATGGAGTTTGACTCCAATTCCTGAACCCGATACGCTACTTGGTTTAGGAACTTTGGTTTTACTGGGTTTTACTACTCGTAGGAGGAAACAAAAAGGTAAATCAACTTTGGTTTAATCATTTAACCTGTATTATTGGCTCAAAGATTCTCCTTCAAATTCAAATTGACCGTTTTGATAGGTTAATTTTTGGGTAAAAAACTTCTCTATTTGGTTATCTTTATCCGCAATTAATACTTTTGCTTGATGACCTTCTTTCATTAAGGAAGTGCGATCGCACTCCTCATAAGCATAGATAATTAAAATATCTCCCTTATCACATAATAAAGCCGCTCCTCCATTAGGACAAACTTCTTTACTACCTCTTGTTCCCGGAATGGCATAAGTTGACCATCTCTGAGCATTATTAAGATTAGCAATTTCTACTTCTTGTAAAGGTAAAATTCCTACCTTTTCCATTAAATCAGGATCAATAGTAATGCTACCCACATAATTAACATTAGCCTGAGTGACCCTAACCCGATGTAATTTACCATGCATTAATCTAATAGTTTTCATGAAAAATACTATATTTTATATAAACTTGTGCTTTTTTCTCCTTTTTTATTACCCGTTAGTATGTATGAAAAAAATTATTGAGAAGAATAGATAAATCGTTAACTGGTGCGGGAATCATTGCTCCCCTAGAGTCTAATAACTGTACTAAAATAAGATATATAACCCCTAAAAATACTGAAATTATTCCTGTGATTACCGCTACTATTTTTTTTCTATCCATAATAAATTTGCCTAATTATTTATCCCTACAAAATTAAAATTATTTCATTAAAAAAGTTCAATTATTGAGAATTTTATTTTAATATTATTCAATAACTTTTTTTATAAAATGTCATGATAAAAAATAAAAATCCCTAGAATAAACTTAATGAAAAATCTTCTAATTAATACAAAATATGACCTCAAAAGAAATATTTATTTTACTCTAATTAAAGATTAAGAACTACTAATATTGGGGGGAGTAGAACTTATCGCCGAACTAGGGTCACTAAAATTACTATTTTGTTGTCTTTGATTAATAACCGTTACAACCCTTTTTAAAGCGACTTCAATCTCTTTTTCTAACTCATATAATACTTGATCTGCATAATCATCCGCTTGATTTTGAATGGACTCTGCATCAGCAAAAGCTCTTTCTTCAACATATTTAGCTTTTCTTCTTGCTTCTTCATACATTTGTTCCACTTCTAATTCCGTTGCCCGACGTTTTTCTTGACATTCTTTCAATACTTGTCTTCTAATTTGTCCTGCTTCAAAATTAGCCTGTTGTACAATGGTTGACTCATTTATTTCTTGGGCGGCATCTCTTTTGGCATTATTAACGAGATTTTGGGCGTAAACCTCAGCCTCTCTCATTATATTATCTCTATCTTCTAATACCTCAATCGCTTGACGAATAGTATCAGGAATATTTTTTCTAATATCTTCTAACTGGTCTGTTAACTCTTTTTCATCAACAATAACTTTACTGGTAAAGGGGATGTTAAAACACTTTTGATATAGTAGATCATCTAAATTAGATATTGCTTCATTAAGACGATAGCCAATTTCCTCGATGGTTGGTTCTATAGAGGATTCGTCGGAAGAATTGGGGGGGAAAGCGGAATTAGGTTTATAATTTGTCATAATGATTAAGCTGAAAACCTCCTTAAAAATATGAGGGCAAGTAAATATAATGATAAATTAGGATAACAAAACTATATCTTAAACTTAATTTGTCTATTTAGTCTGTTATTTCAATGAATATCTTGACAGAAATAATTATACTAAGCCCATAATTAACAAAATAAATTATTCTTTTTAGGTAATATCTCCCACACTTGACTTTCAAGACTTTCTGATTTGTCGAAAAACTTGTCTTGAAATCTAAATTGCCAATATTTTTCTAAAATGGCAAACTACGAATTTTTATTCTATTTCACCAGATTTTAAATAAATTTGATACACTGAGAGCATATGAAACTCGAAACATATCTCACTGATTTATGAAAAAGTCAACCTCAGCAATGGCAGTCCCTTTTAAAAGAATTTTAGTTACCTTGACAACAGGAACATTACTCCCGTTTCTTAGTCCGACGACTCTCGATGCTCAAATGGTAAATAGTCCTAAAACTATTGTTGATGAGGTTTGGCAAATAGTGAACAGCGAATTTGTAGATCAAGAGTTTAATCAGATTGATTGGCAAACAAAACGCACGGAATTACTGAGTAGAGACTATCGTAATAATAAACAGGCCTACGAGGCGATTGAAGAAGCATTAAAGACTCTAGGAGATCCTTATACTCGTTTTTTAGTACCTGAACAATTCTCTGCTCTAACCACTCAAACTTCTGGAGAAGTATCGGGAGTGGGGATTCGTATGGCAATTGATCAACG
>PXEJ01000277.1 GCA_003566215.1 Cyanobacteria bacterium T3Sed10_376R1m
GCAAAAAAAAGCCTCCATATATGGAGAGTATATTAAAGGGGAAAGTTTACAAGAAAGGGTACATAAGCTAGTGGAAATTCGCCGTAAAGAGGGGTATATGGCAGAATTATATTCTGTTAATGATTCTAGTGATCAAGAAAAACAACAGTTTTTTTTAAGTGAGCATAATTGTGCCATTTCCGATGTAGCAGAATCTTATCCCCAAGTTTGCGGACACGAATTAGAAATGTTTGCCACTCTTTTTCCTGATTGTAAAGTAGAAAGAACAAATTGGATTAACAATGGTGAGCATCGCTGTGGATATTTAATTGAAATTGATAATGTGACTCAGAAGGAGATTTAGATTGTGATTAATAATGAAAAATTTTTAACAAAAGAAGAATCTATGGAAGTTGAGATGGCTTTATTAACCTCCCAAGAAAAATTTTTAACCCGTCTAACCATTTCTTCTTTACGTTTACTACAAGTTATCGCCCAAGACTTAGAAATTAGTATAGAAAATTTAACTTCTCAACAAATTATCGCTTGGATGGAAAAAGATAGTAAAACAAGAAAAGAAGAAGGAATAGAAAAAGCAGTTTTGAAATGGGAATAAGTGAGAAAAATCTACTATGCTAACTGAATTGTTACAATCCTCACCATCAGGAGAATATATTTGTTTACAAAACCTAGATTTATTTACCAATTCTGAGTCTCAAGAATTAGCTACCCAAGCAGGTAAAAATAGACACTTAAAAATTATTTCTTCAAAATCAGAAAATAATCGTATTAAAGTGTGTCTTTGTGAAGATAACTATCCAGGATGGCTAAGTTTAGATAACTTATTGCATTTACAACCTACAAAAAAACCTTATCAAAAAAAATCTTTTTCCCGAAGTCAAATTGAGGTAAAAATTCCCCTTGTCATTGATTTTACATTACGGGCAATGAATACTCCTAATTATTATTTATGGGGTGGTACTGTTGCCCCTAACTATGACTGTTCAGGGTTGGTACAATCAGCTTATAGTAGTGTGGGAATATGGTTACCTCGGGATTCTTACCAACAGGAGGCTTTTAGTTCTAGGATTGGTGTCGAGGAGCTAGAAACTGGAGATTTAATCTTTTTTGGCAAAAAAAAAGTTACCCACGTGGCTTTATATTTGGATAATAAACGCTATATTCATAGTTCAGGAAAAGCTATGGGTAATAATGGTATCGCTATTAATAAATTAGAGAGTAATCTTGATACTGTTAGCAATAATTATTATCAGGAGTTTTGGAGTTGCGGACGGGTTATGAAATCCTTTTAATTGTGTAGGCAAAAAAAAATAAACATGGACTGGGGCGAAGGATTTTCCGCCCCAATGATTAAAAGTGTTTAGTAATTATGGACGATCTTCAATTACTTTGTCGATTAAGCCATAATTTTTGGCTTCTTCAGCAGACATAAAATAGTCTCTATCTGTGTCTTTAGTAATTTTTTCTAAGGTTTGCCCGGTGTGGAATGCCATAATTTTATTAAGATCTTTTTTGATGCGCAAAATTTCTTTGGCTTCAATTTCAATATCGGTAGCTTGACGACTGCCTTGTACTCCTCCTAATGGTTGATGAATCATTATTCTCGAGTGAGGTAGGGAAAGTCTTTTTCCTTTGGCACCCGCAGCGAGAAGAAATGCTCCCATGGAGGCTGCTAATCCAACACAAATGGTAACAACTTCGGATTTGATGTGTTGCATGGTGTCATAGATTGCCATTCCTGCGGTGACTGAACCCCCGGGGGAGTTGATGTAAAGATAAATGGGTTTTTTATTATCTTCGGAGTCAAGGTATAGCATGACGGCAATAATTTGGTTGGCTAAACTATCGTTTACTCCTCTACCCAAGAAAATGATTCTTTCACGATAAAGACGATCATAGATGTTTACCCAGTCGCTATAAGGTTGACCGGGCATTTGGTAGGGAACTCTGGGTACTCCAATAGGCATTTTTTTTCCTCTTAATTATTATGTTTTTTGTTTAGATTCCACCAGCCAAGGTGGGTACTGGTAAATCCTTACTACTTTCTAGGATACGATCAATTAGTCCGTATTCTTTTGCTTGTTGGGGATTCATGTAGAACATGCGATCGGTATCTTTTTCGATTTTTTCTAAGGGTTGCCCTGTTTTGTCTGACAAAATGCCAAGCATCACTCTTTTATTGACAATTACTTCCCTTGCTCTAATTTGAATGTCGGTGGCTTGTCCTTGTGCGCCTTGGCGTGATTGATGCAAGATAATCGTAGCGTTAGGCAAACTAGAACGATAACCTTTTGTCCCAGATGCTAAAATCATGGCGGCGGTACCCATTGCTTGACCTAGACAAATAGTATGGACGGGAGGTTTTATATAGTTTATGGTGTCACAAATTGCAAAAGCTTCGGTTTCAAAACCGATAGAGTCTCCACCATACCATGATGTACCTGTAGAGTTGATGTACAGATAAATGGGTTTGTCAGGGTCATCAAATTGTAAAAAGAGTAATTGAGCAATAATTAACTCTGTAACATCAATACCGATTTGATCTTTATATTCGTCAGGGGATACCAATGGTAGTCCTAAATATACGATTCTTTCTTTTAGTAGTAAGGATGGTAAATCTGGGGGGGGTGTGCGATAACCAGCATCTCCTCTGTAAGGTGCTTGTACTGCTTGAATTGGTGAATTCATATTGTGTTTTCTCATTCTCAGCTTAAACAATCTCCTTTTGATTGTGACATAATCTCGGTACTCTCTGCATTTACGGCATTTGCTACCTTTAAAAATAATTATCTGAGGTTTTTGATTCCTTTCTACAATCATTCCCAGTTAATGCTATGTTAATTTATATTAACTTTTATATTTGGTTTTTAATTTAATTGAGGAAATAAGATGGATTTTGCACTTCCAGAATCAGTTAAGGTATGGTCACAATTTGCACATCCTGTTTTGATGTGGGTGTTGTTTGGTACGGCAATTTATGCTTTATATTTGGGGATTAAGGTTAAGCGCCTTCGTCAAGCGGATAAGGAGACGAGAAAGGAGTTAATCAAGGGTAATTTTATCAGTCGTCACCATAGAGTTGGATCTTTATTTATGGCGTTGGTTGTTTTAGGTACTGTGGGGGGTATGGCTGTTACTTATATTAATAGTGGCAAGTTGTTTGTCGGTCCTCATCTTTTGGCTGGTTTAGGTATGATGGCGATGGTGGTGGTTTCTGCTTCTCTTGTGCCTTATATGCAAAAGGGTAATAGTTTTGCTCGTTTAAGTCATGTGGGTTTGAATATGGCTATGCTACTGATTTTTGCTTGGCAGGCATTTACTGGGGTTGGGATTGTTCAGAAAATTATCGCCAGAATGTAGTTTTTTTCGATGTAATTTGTTATTTGAAACTAGGTTAATCCCCCACTATAACTATCAGGTTTGGTGGGGGCTAATCTTGTCTATTTAACTATTAAAAATAGTCGTAGCTAGAGGTTGATTTTTCGGGGGCAAATGCTAACCAGAGGGGGAATTGTAATAGGGATAAACTTACTCTATTTTCATTTTGATCCATTATTACAAAGGGCAAGTCTTTGTCGTCCATGATTCTTTCTGCTTTTTGACATAGTGCTTCGGGTGTTTCAAATAAGACTACTCCCCTTGATGGGCCAAAGTCACTGCGAGAAATTCCTAAGCAGTCTTGTAATCCCCGTCGCCATTCTCCTAGTTTTTCGGGGGTGTCTGATAAGATTAATACCCTTGTGCGATCGCCATATAAATGAGATAATATTGATATAATGGCGGAAGTTACTAAGATATTTTGTAACCTAGAAGTCATGCTTTTTAATGCACCTCTCCCTCCTTGGGTGAAAAACCAATCGGACACTCTTTGGGCATGAATAGGTTCAAAAGTCCGACGCAGTTGCCAAGATGGACCATAATAGTCTGGTTTGGTACGGTATTGGTCTAGTAAGCTACGAATTATTCGAGTTTCTTCTTGGAAACTTTTTTCTACAAATTGAGGGATAGTATTTTTTGCTGGACTATCAATTATTGGTTTTTGTGAGGTTTCCCAGGGTTCTGCTTTTCCTGTGTTTAGGTCTAATTGCTCCGCTGCGATCGCCAAATCCTGTAAACTACCTACTAGATAATCCTTAAAGCCCTGTACCTTAATAGCTAAATCTTGGGAAACCCCAGAAAAAGTTGTTTTCATTTCATTTTCTATTCTTTCCTTACGGCGTTCTAATTTTTGAATAACAACTTCCAAATTTTGTTTTTTATTCTCTAATTCTTTCAACCCCTCCTTAACCAATAAACTAATATTTTCATTGACTTCTTTTTGCCCACGAATTAACTCATCCTTTTGTTGTAATAAATGTTGAATTTCATGAATTAATAAATTTTTTTGAGCAATCAAATCATTGACTTCATCATCATCATTTATCGGCACATTTTCAACAATTTCATCCCCCTCTTCTATTTCACTTACATTTTCTTCCAACAAAGAATCTTCAATTTCAGAAGCAATTTTGTTAAAATCATCTGGTAAAGATTGATCAGACGAATTTTTTACTAACGATGAATTATTCAATTTTTCTAATTTTTGATTATTCTCAGTTAACGGTAAATTTTGAGTGATTACATCATCATTTTTTAGATATGATATTTTCGAAGATTTAGACTCATCAATCTCTTGATTATTTTCTAAATCATTTTTGGACACAGAACCATTAATTGTTTTAGTTTCACTTTGTTCATTTTCATTATTTATATCTTTAATATCTTCTAAATTAGTCGATTCAGGTAATTCTAACTCAGGAGGACTGCCCAGTTCACTAGATTGATTTTGCCATAAATCATCATCGTCAAAAGTATCGTTAATAATATCTTCTTGTGGTTTATTTTTATCTATTTCTGACATAATAAGTATAATTTTAATTTAGTTTGTTTTATTACCAAAATAACCAGTAATAAATTAAACAATACCAGATAATAAGTGATACTAAATCGTTAAAAGTAACTTAATTTGTCACCTTTAAATTAATATGCTTATTTTCTGTTATAGCGTATTCTAGATAATTTTAGCCCCTAAAATGTTAAGGGTTATTATTTGATTTAGGAACGTATTTATTTAGGCAAAAGTGTAATATTTTTGCATCAAAAATAATTGGTAAAAAGTGAATGCTATGAACTTCTTTAAAGTAAAATAAGACAGGTATTGGTTGCCAGTATATTTGCCAATTTTCCCAATCTTTATAAGGAAAACTTCTAATCATTTTTTTTCCTCTATATACTTCTAAACTATCCCCAGTAAATTTGAGTTTTATTAATATTGTTTGCACCAATAAAAATATTCCAAAAAGTACCATAACAGCGGCAACAATACCTTGGATAAAAAATAGCACACTACCACTCACAACTAAAACAATAGGAATATTAAAATTAGAAGACAACTCAACCGTTTCAGAGGTTGGTAGTTGTGGAGAAGGAGAGATGTTCATCTTTGCACCCTCTCGAAGAATCTAACAAAACCTTTATTCAAGTTTATAATGAGAGAAATAGACGGGTAATGTTTATTTTGTGGCATATTTTTTTATGTATATGTTAACAATATTTATAGCTAAGACCTTGAACTAAATCATTTTACGATAGGGTGGTCTATTACCATGTTCGTTCGGGATAATTAACAAAGGCTTAATTTTTTTAACATTAATTGTGTGAAAGTAGTTTTCCTACATAAACCCTATCTAA
>PXEJ01000224.1 GCA_003566215.1 Cyanobacteria bacterium T3Sed10_376R1m
AAGGACCTAGAAAAGGAAAGCTAGGAAGCCAAGACACAACCTTCATTGCCCCTAACTTGATGTGGCACGACTTAACATCAAAACAATTTGGACGCACAATGACAGTGGTTTATGCCACACCTATTAGTAAAGGAAAATGTCGTTTATTTGCCCGTTTTCCCTTCCAATTTTCCTCAAAAATACCACAATTTTTTATAAAATTAACTCCCCGTTGGTATTCCCATCTAAATCAAAATGCAATTCTTGAAGATGATCAAATATTTTTACATTATCAAGAACATTATTTAGAAAAATTACGAAGTAGTAAAAACTATGCCCAAACCTGCTATTTAGCCACTAAAGCAGATTTATATGTAAGTGAATTTAGACAATGGATTGATAAATATAATGCTCAATTATTTCCCGATCAAAAATTACCAGAAAGCCCCAATAATGAAAATTTACTAGAACGTTATCATTCCCATACAAAAAAATGTGCTGTCTGTAGTCAAGCTTTAGCTAATATAAAAAAAATAAGATTATTATTAATAATAATTTCCGTAGTACTTTGGTCTCTAGCTCCAATAGTTACCATTAACTTAGACTTATTCCCTCAGTTTACAGTAACTACTTTTAGTATTATTAGTATAGTTAATATTTTTATTTATCTATGGTTAGGAAAAATAGAAACTAAGTTTTATCAAGGACAAACAGTGGCTCCTCGTAACCTATAATGCCTAGACTTAAAATTATTTGAGATGGACAAATTGAGTTATCTTGATTCTTAATAAATTTCCTGTTAATCTATCTCAAAATTAAATATTTTTAAAAAAACTAGATCAAATCAGCATTATCTGATTATTATTAACAGTGGGACAATCATATTAACAGGAATGGAAAATCAAGAACTTAAAGATCAAGAATTACAAAGTAAATTAGAATCCATTAATCAGGATATAGTCGAGTTAGTAGCAAGTTGTGATGGTGATTGCTTAAAAATTTTACATATTTTAAAAGAATTAGAAACGACTCATCGTGAGATAAACGACAAATTCTTGTCCCCTTCTTTACCGACTAATCGTCATCGTCTTTATCTTCTAGTAAAACACATGGAAGAAGTTGGGGGATGGCCTTATATTCCTAGAATGAGGCTAAGAAGCTTTTGCGAAAATTTATTATCCGAAGAAAACAATATTAGTTAAAATTATTGTCGATAAAGCATTAGATTGAACGAGTACGGAGGGAATCGAACCCCCGACACCCAGAACCGGAATCTGGTGCTCTATCCCCTGAGCTACGCACCCATAATATAATAAGATAACATTTTTTGTCTCAGTTTACTTAACCTATTCACCTAATTATTTTTTCACAACTACTTATTTATTCTGGGGTAGGGAAATTTATATATTTTGTTACCATAGCCAGAAATTTATCTGGGACAATAGGTTTACTTAAATAATCATCCATACCCATTTGTAAACATTTTTCCTTTTCTCCTTTAACAGTACCAGCCGTCAAAGCGATTATGGGAGTGTGGTGAATAGATTCCTCCTCTAGTTGTCGAATTGCTTTTGTTGCTTCATAACCACTCATAACGGGCATTTGTATGTCCATTAAAATCAAATCAGGACGATTTTCTTGATATTGTCTAACGGCTTCTTCACCATTAATGGCAAATATAATTTTCCCATTGGGTAATATTTTTTTTACGAGAATGTTTGTTAAAGTTAAATTAACTCGATTATCCTCAACTATTAAGATAGTACTATCACAACAGGCAATTTTTTTATAAGTTACATTTTTAACAGTTGACAAATTACTTTTTTGTTTTATCTCAAGAGTCGATAAAATTTGAAATAACTTATCAATAGTAATTGGTTTATTTTGCTGACTTTGAATATCTAACTTTTTACAGGCTATATTAATTTCTTGATCATTGGCAAAACTGTGTAACAAAATAATAGGTAATTTACAAGCTGAAATTCCTAAATTTTGTCTAATTTCTTTAATTATATTTAAACCATCCGTATCTTCTAAACTATAGTCAATAATTGCCCCTTGATAAGAAGAGTGATATTTTGTAACTATTTCCAGTGCTGATTTTCCACTATAACTAATATCACTATGAATATTGTTCAAAGACAACATTTTTTGTAAAATATTACAATTATTCTTATTATCATCTACTATTAAAATTTTCTTGATTTTATCTAAACCTTCATATCTTATTTTTTCTCCCGTTTGTGTGTTAACTTTGAGACGAAAATAAAAATAGCTTCCTTTATTTAATTCACTTATTACCTCTAATTCACTTCCCATTAAAGCTAATAATTTATTAGAAATTGTCAAACCTAAACCAGTTCCACCATATTTACGAGTTACCGATTCATCTTCTTGAGAAAAAGCTTGAAAAATTTTATTTTGTTTTTCCGCAGATATACCCATACCAGTATCCCTTACCGAAATTTCAATCTCTGATATGGGATAGTTTTTATCAAGAAAATTTATATTGTCATCGCCTTTTTTATTTTCAACTTCTTTTGGTTGATTGACAACTGTAATTTTTAATTCGATTTCTCCTTGTTGTGTAAATTTAACAGCATTTCCCAATAAGTTAATTAATATTTGTTTAACTCTTACATCATCTAACCAAACAAATCGAGGGACATCTGGGGAAATATTCAACAATAATTCAAGATTTTTTTCTGATGTTTTGAAACGAATTATATTTATAACCTCTGTAGCTAAATTCCAAATATCAGTTTTTTGCAAAGATAGCTCTAATCTTCCCGCTTCAATTTTAGAAAAGTCTAAAATGTCATTAATTAAATCTAATAACATATTAGCTGATTGATGAACTAAAGTTAGATATTTTTCTTGAGTATAATTTAATTTTGTATCTAATAATAGTTCAGAAAAACCAATAACACCATTTAAAGGAGTTCTAATTTCATGACTCATATTCGCTAAGAATTCTGATTTAGCAAAATTGGCTAATTCTGCTTGTTGTTTTGCCTTAGAAAGATTTTCTTCTAAATCCTTTCTTTGGATTGCACTAGCTATACTATCTGCAAAACTAGATAATAAACTAACCTCTCCCTCCGTCCATGTTTTTTCATTGTGACAATCATCAAAGCCAATAATTCCAATGGTTTTTTTATTACAAACAATAGGAATATAAACAAAAGATTTAATATTCTCTTGTGTTAAAAATGATTTAAAAGTTACCTTATCACTCAGATTATTGGTAATAGCTTGAAAACATTTTTTATCAATAATTATTGTAGCGGCTTCTAGGAAAGATGATTCGGGAATATTTTGCAATGGAGAATAATTAATTAAAGGTTTTCTGCCATCAATATGGTACTGGTATTTACTATGAAATAATATTTCTGGTTGACCATATTCTATTTCTAAATAATAGGCTTGATCTGCTTCTATGGCATTACATAACACTGTAATACATTGTGCGATCGCACTTTCTACCTCTTTATTGACTAATAACTCTTTTGTTGCTTGGGAAATAGCAGACAGCATTATTTCTTTTTGTTGCAAATCTTGATTAGCTTGTTCTAATTTTTTCTCAGTTTTTTTCTGCTCATTTATATCAAAAAGTATCCCTTCCATATACAAAAAATTCCCTTCTTGATTATAAATTCCCTTACCTTTTTCAGATACCCAAATTATTTCCCCATCAATAGTTCTTATTTGATATTGAAGTTCATAATTAACTTTTTTATCTAAAGCTTTATTTATTGTTGTACGAACATAATTAATATAACGAGAATCAGTAATTGCCGCCAGATTAATTTTATTTTCAAGAAAATCTGTAGTTTTATAACCCGTTAATCGTTCAATTTCATCACTAATAAAAAGTATCGTATATGGCTCATCATTTAGACACTGATATACCACTCCTGACATATTAGAAAGTATATTTTTTACTTTATTTTCACTCTCTGCCAAAGCAATTTTGATTAATTGACTATCAGTAATATCAGTAATAATTCCATCAATGCGAATAATCTCTCCCCGTTCATTTTTGATTTGTTTAGACTTATTAGAAATCCATTTTACTTCACCATTAGGAGTAATAATTCGGTATTCAGAACTACTATAACCTTTAGTATCAAGCTCGTTTAAAATAACTTCAATTATCTCCCTGTCTTCTGGGTGAATAACTTTATGCCAAATAGAATTATCCTTTAACCATTCCTCATAAGAAATACCATAAACATTTTCGACTGAAGGACTAATATATAATATTTTTTGATCAGGATAAGTTACAGACCAAACCACTTCATTTAATGAACCCAAAATACTCTGTAACTTATTCTTTGTTTCTCTTAATTCATTTTGTGTTGTTTGATAGTCAGTAAAATCCGTTTGTGAACCGAACCAAAACCAATCACCATTTTTATTTTGATGAGGTTTGGATTGAAAATTCATCCAATGCACTTTATCGTTAATAATTAACCTTACGGCTTCATTAAAAATAGATTTTTCCTCAAGAGTCTTAACATTCTTTGCCATAAACTCTTGTCTATCTTCAGGATGAATAAGATTTATTAAAAATTGAGGATTAGATAAAATATCTTGCTCATTTAAATTATTAATTTGGCACCAAGAAGGACTAACATAATGAAAACAAAGATCTTCTCCTATTTTGTAAATTCCTATGGGAATTATTGACACCAATTCGTTAAACTCTGCTGTTTTTTCTAATAAAGCAATTTGATTTCTTTTTTGCTTATCCACATCTTGACAAAATCCATAAAGTCTTTTACAGACTCCATCTATAAACTCGGATTTAATAACTCCCTTAACCCATTTTTCTCTTCCTTTTCTAGTTTTTAATTCTGCTTCAAAACTACTATCAATCCCAAAATTAAACGCATTATTTATTGCCTCAGCAACTTTTTCTCTATTTTCTCCTTCTTTATAAAAGCTAATAATTTCTTCTAAACTAAGTTGATAATGTAAGGGTAAGTCATGGATGACTAAAATCATTTCATCCCATTTTACTTGGTGGGTTTCAAAATTTATTTCCCATCCTCCTACCTTAGCTAAATAACTTGTTTGATTTAAAAAGAATTTTGTTTGATTCAGTTCAATTTCTATCTCTCTTTTTTCAGTAATATCTTTTGCCATTCCATAGATAAAACCTTGATCTATTGTGAATTTCCATTCCATGTAGCGATAACTACCGTCTCGATGACGACAACGATTCTCACAAAAATGGATGATTTGATTATTTTTTAGTTCATTAATAACCACTAAAGTCGATTCAACGTCTTTTAGATGAATTAAATCTAAAAATGAAGTTCCTTCTAATTCTTCCGGTTTATATCCTAAGACTGATTCCGATGCTAGATTGACTTGAATAAAATACCCTTCTAAATTCACAATACACAATAAATCTGATGCTAAAGAAAAAAAAGGTTGAAAATTTTTCTCTTTAATTGTGTGCGAATAATTTTTTTTTCCTTGGTTTACCTGTTCACCAGTCATTATTTCTTGAGTCAATAACCGTATATGTAATATTCTAATCTACTTTTATTTTCTTCCTATACAATCTCTTTTAAGCTTAGGGAATTTAGTTTATAAAGATTCGATGGCTTTTTTTTCTGCTTGAGTTAATTCTCTTGTCTCTCCCACACTCAATCCATCTATACTTAAGGTCATTTTAGATGTAAGGATAATCCCTCTTCTAACTAACCGGAGAGTAGGATGATTTACTGCCGCCGTCAT
>PXEJ01000027.1 GCA_003566215.1 Cyanobacteria bacterium T3Sed10_376R1m
AGATTGAAAACGTCGCTCCTGTTCCTCATCACTCACTGAAAACCAGTATTTAAGCAAAATAATTCCAGACCTTACTAGCATCTGTTCAAATTGTGGGCAGGTTTTTAAAAACTCTTGGTACTGTTCATCGGTGCAAAATCCCATCACGTGTTCTACCCCTGCTCTGTTATACCAACTGCGATCGAAACAAACAATTTCTCCAGCTCCCGGTAAATGAGCAATATATCGTTGGAAATACCATTGAGTCTTTTCATGATCACTTGGTGTTCCTAAGGCTACAACTCTACATCCCCTTGGGTTTAATGGTTCTGTAATGCGTTTTATTGTGCCACCTTTCCCAGCCGCATCACGACCTTCAAATATAATTACTATACGAGCTCCAGAGTGTTTGACCCAATATTGCATTTTAACCAGTTCTACTTGTAATCGAGCTAACTCTTTTTCATAAAGTTTTTTGGACCACTTTAGCGAACTTTTTTTCTCAGAATTTTCGGAGAGTGTTTGTTCCGTTGACTTTTCATATTGGGATTTATCTTTTTTTTGTTTTTTCTCTTTTTTCTGTTTTTCCATCGTGGTTACTATTTTTGATCCTTTTATGGTTTGTATTCAACAATATAAGTTTTAATTTTTTAGGCTGTATTGAATATCACAAAAGATGAGTATTTGACTAAAGATAATTTTTGTTCACTTACCCTTGTCGAAAAAGTTAGCTTTAAACTAATCTTAATATTTCCTTAATTTAAAGAAACCCATAAAAATAATAATTAAAGATTGAAAAGCAATAAAAGCAAGGCTTTAATAAACTATCTAACCTATCTGAAACATTAAATTTTATTAAAGAATTATTTGTAGAAAACAAATTAACGTTTACAATTTGGTATGAATATTATTGAAATTATTCATCGAATGTTGTTTATAACCTTAAGTTCGTGCGATCGCTTATAAACAAATATGATATTCCTCAATAAGTTATAAAACCATATTCTGCCCTAACTCCCTTTTATCAGGAAGGAACAAGTCCTCATTAATTCACAAATAATTTAAAAATACTACAGATTATGCACCATGATTTTACTACCATTGTTTAGCAAAACTTGAGACAGATAACTAAGTATTAAGAACTACATAAAAGAAAATTAAATAAGGTTTGAAATTGTAAGGCAGAATTGAATTTTATAAAAAAGTTATTAGGGGTTTATTAATTTGTGTCTGAAGCGATAAAACAAAATTTAAAATAATTCTCCTAATCACCCACTATGGTTTACACTCTCGGTTCAGTAGATGAATTTATCTCTACTATTGCACCCTTTAATCAATTATCATCCTCACAAATTAAAGAAATTGCTCAACAGTTCAACCCCCTTAAATATGAAATGGGGCAGATTATGCTCATTAAAGATAAAATTCCCCCTTATCTTTGTATTATTTATGAGGGTCAAGCTCGATACATTGGCTATGATTGTCGTGATGGTTCTCCCTCTAGTTTAAAATTATTGAGTAATGGTGATAGTGTGGGTTGGGAGAGTTTTATCCGTGGTTTTGCCTGTGATACTGCGATCGCATCTACCCCTGTAGTAGCCCTAACCCTAAACACCGAAAACTTCTTCAATTTACTAACCAAATATCCTCAATTAAAATCCTACTATCAGCAACAAGCTGGATTAATAGAGGTATTTGACATTATCGGCTACCAAATGAATAGTTTAGCCATTGGAGAAGGAAACCTTCGAGAATTAGCCCAAAAATCCATTAAAACGGCTCAAGTTTGTCATCTTGCCCAGGGAAAAAACATTAAAATACCCCCTTCCCCCGAAGGAAAATCATGGTATCTGAGCAGTGGAAATATAGATAATATTGATGTTGGCAGTAAATTAGACCAAAACAAAATCTATAACTCCGATACCGAATTACGTCTTGTTGCCCTAGATTTAACTATCATTAAACCCACTACCCAAGATAATACCGTTGATCCTTGGGCAAAAAATGATAATACCATCCCCACAATTACCCCTGCGGTGTTGATGAGTAGCGACGATATTCCCCTCGCAGATAATAGTATTCTCCAAAATCAACCAAAAAACCTATTCACACCCAAAGAAAAACCCCTCAAAAACTATCCTTTCTTTGGTGGGAGAAGTGAAACCGAAATCGGTATTGCTTGTTTTCGGATGTTGAGCAAATACTATAACATTCCCTATCGTGGAGATATTCTTACCCGTATTATTACAGAACAAGTAGAAAAAAATGGTCGCTTATCCCTAGAAATTTGTGGAGCAATTACAGAATTACTTGGTTTAAATGCTCAGTTAATCGAAATTCCCGCAGGAGCTTTTGGACGTTTAGAAGCCCCTTTATTAACAAAGTTAGAGGATTCTTTAGCGGTTATTTATTCTGCCGATGATAAAAATATTGTAGTTGCTGATCCTACTTTAGGGCGAATTAAACAATATAAAACCGTTAGTTTCTTGGAACGTTGGGGACAAAATGGCAAGGTTTTATTATTAAAGAAAAATAAGGAAACTGCTCAACAAAAATTTGGTTTAGGTTGGTTTATACCTTCTTTGATTAAGTATAAATGGATGCTGTTAGAAGTCTTTGTGGCTTCTTTCTTCGTCCAACTTTTTGCCTTAGCAAATCCTTTGATGATTCAGGTTATTATCGATAAGGTAATTGTCCAAAATAGCCCCGATACCCTTCAAGTTTTGGGCATCTTTTTGGTGGTGTTAGCGGTATTTGAGGCAATTCTCAGTACTTTGCGAACCTATTCCTTTGTGGATACTACCAACCGCATTGATATGGCTTTGGGTTCAGAAATAATTGATCATCTTTTACGGCTACCCCTGCGCTACTTTGAAAAGCGTCCTGTGGGGGAAATTTCTACTCGTATTAATGAGTTGGAGAACATTAGATCATTTTTAACGGGAACGGCTCTAACGGTGGTGTTAGACGCTATTTTCTCGGTAATTTATGTGGCGGTAATGTTTATTTACAGTCCCTTATTAACCTTTGTTTCCATTGGTATTATTCCAATTTTCATTGTTCTCACTTTAATCTTTTCTCCCTTGATTCGTCGTCAGTTACGAGATAAAGCCGAACGTAATGCGGAAACTCAATCCCACCTTGTGGAGATTATGTCGGGGATTCAGACAGTTAAGGCTCAAAATATTGAGTTAAAGTCCCGTTGGGAATGGCAAGAAAAGTATGCAAGGTATGTAGGAACTGGTTTTAGAACCGTTGTTACTCAAACTTTGGCTGGTTCGGCGAGTAATTTTCTTAATAAGTTATCTCAGTTATTGATTTTGTGGGTGGGGGCTTATCTTGTGTTACAGGGGGATTTAACTTTAGGACAGTTAATCGCTTTTCGTATTATTGCTGGTTATGTTACTTCTCCTATTTTACGGTTGGCTCAGTTGTGGCAAAATTTCCAACAAACAGCTTTGTCTTTGGAACGTTTGGCTGATATTGTGGATCATCCCCAAGAGGGAGAGGGCGATCGCAATAACATCCCTATGCCTTTAATTGAGGGTAATCTTAAGTATGAAAATATTTGCTTTCGTTTTAAACAAAATACTCCTTTACAGTTAAATAAGGTCAATTTAGACATTCCTGCGGGAACTTTTGTGGGTATCGTCGGAGAAAGTGGTGCGGGTAAAAGTACCTTAACTAAGTTGGTATCTCGCTTGTATGAACCTGAATCGGGACGTATTTTAATTGATGGTTATGATGTTAACCGGGTGGAGTTATATTCTTTGCGTCGTCAAATTGGCGTTGTACCTCAAGAGAGTTTGCTTTTTGATGGCACGATTTTGGATAATATTGCCCTGACGAATCCTGATTCCACTACCGATGAGATTATCCACGCGGCACAAATAGCTGTAGCCCATGATTTTATCATGAATCTACCCAATGGTTACAATACAAGGGTTGGGGAAAGGGGGGCTTCTTTATCGGGGGGGCAAAGACAACGAATTGCGATCGCCCGTACGGTTTTACAAAATCCTCAAATGTTAGTCCTCGACGAAGCTACTAGCGCCCTAGATTACAACACGGAAGCTCAAGTGTGTCAAAACCTGATCAATACCTTTGATGATCGTACGGTTTTATTTATTACCCACCGTCTCGGTACGATTCAAAATGCCGATACTATTGTGGTGATGGATCAAGGTGCGATCGTTGAAACTGGAACCCATAGCCAATTAATGGCAATGCAAGGGCGTTATTTTTATCTTTATCAACAACAACAAAAAACCCAAGTTTAAAGCAATTCGGGAAGACTAGAAGAATTAATCACCATTAACTATTAATTTAAGGCTATGCAATTTAACAACAGCAATATTCAAGATGAACTCTTACAGAAAAATGGTAGGGTTAACGATTCCCCAGAAAAATCAACCATTGACCTAGATACCTCTGGGTTTGAAAAAGGAGTAATTCTTAAACCATCCCCCCTATGGTCTAGGGCAATGACTTGGACTATCATCGGAGTAACGGGTTTTGCCATTCTTTGGGCTTATTTTGCCAAAATTGAACAGGTAGTGGCAGCGAGGGGGCAATTAAAACCCAAGGACACAGTACAAGAAATTCAATCCCCTTTAAATGGTGTAGTTAGAACCGTTAATGTAGAGGATGGACAAAAAATTCAAGCGGGGGATTCCCTTGTTATATTTGACTCAGAGGCTACCGAAGCCCAACTAGAATCATTAGAAACCATTAGAGATTCTTTGGTGAAGGAAAATAGATTTTATCGTACTCTGATGAACTCTCAACTGACTCCTCCTCTAATCGAGCAGAATATTATCGGTCTTAATTTACCTCCGGAAATTCAAGCTCTAGCCCTTAATCGTGGTTCAATTTTACAAGAGATTAGACTATTTGAAACCCAATTGGGCACAGGTAATAGTGCTAATTTGAATGCTGAACAAACTGCCCGTCTCAATGTGGCAAATAATGAATTAAATTCTCGATCGCAAGTAGTACAACTCAAAGTTGAACAGTTACAAAAACAATTAGAACAAAATCAATCTCAGTTGACGGATGCTCAAAAACAGATAACCAACGATCGCAACGTACTACGAGAAATAACAAATCGTAACCAAAATGCGATCGCCCAAGCCGAAGAAAGTTTAAAAATTGACCAAGAAATTCTTAACAATATTACTCCCCTATCCGATGAAGGGGCAGTATCAAAAATTCAAACGGACTTACAAAGACAAAGAGTACAAGATCGCCGTGCTACGATCATAGAAAGTAAAGCCAATGGTAAAATTGAAGCTGAAAGACAGCAACAACAAATAGAAACCCGTACAGCCCAAATTCAACAACTGCAACAAGAAGAAGGAAGGATTCGTCTCCAAATTAATCAAGCCCAAGAAGAATTGCTCAATACCCTTGCCGTGACGGAAAAAGATGTGCGCGATCGCATCGCCGCCAATAACCAACGCATAGCCGAAATCGATAGCCAAATCAACAAAATAATCGTTGACAACGAAAAACGTATAGCCGAATTAAATAGTCAAATTAGTTCCGCCCAACAAACCATCAGGTATCAAGAACTAAAATCTCCCGTATCAGGCACAGTTTTTGATCTACAAGCAAGTGCGGGTTTTGTACCCAAAAGCGGACAATCAGAACCCCTACTAAAAATAGTACCCGATCCAGGACCTGATAACCCCCTTATAGCTGAAGCCTACGTTACCAATCAAGACATCGGTTTCGTAGAATTAGG
>PXEJ01000232.1 GCA_003566215.1 Cyanobacteria bacterium T3Sed10_376R1m
ATAATTTTTCTAGTTATAAAGTCAAAGAATGGGTATCAAACTCAATTAACTTTGCCAAATCCTGTAAGAAAGAAGCGGCATCAGCACCGTAGATATTACGATGATCACAGGTTATGTTAACCGTCATTTGATTTTTAAGTCCAAATAAACCATCAGAAGTGGCTACAACGGATTTACGTACACCTCCAATGGCTAAAATAGAGCCTTGTCCGGGGGGTAAAATAGCGTCAAAACTACTTACTCCGAACATTCCTAAATTAGAAAGGGTAAATGTTCCAGTGCTATACTCATCTGGTTGTAGTTGTTTTGCCCTAGCACGATTTACTAAATCTTGCCAGTTACGAGCAAGGGAATAAATGTCGGTTTTATCTGCATTTTTCAATACAGGGGTAATTAAACCACCATCTGCCATGGCAACGGCAACGGCGACGTTAATATTTTCGTTGTATTTAATTCCTGCTTCGGTATAACTAGAGTTGACTAGAGGATGTTTCTGTAAAGTGATGGCTACTGCTTTTGCTAGTAAAGCAGTCATGGTGACACCTTTGGGTTTAATTTTGCGGTATAGAGCATTAAGGGCATCGGTACTAATGTCATAGCTAACATGAAAAGTCGGCACTTGTAAACTCGCCATCATGTTGCGTACCACTGCCTGTTGTAAGGAGTTAAGGGGTACGGTTTCACCTGCTAAATTATTAACAGGACTAGAAGTAACTGGGGTGGAGATACTCACTGGTGGTGTACTCACGGCTTGTGTTACTATCTGCTCTGGGGTTTTACCCGCCGCTTTTTCTATATCTTCGGCAACAATACGCCCATTTAAACCACTACCAATCACTCCTTTTAGGTCAACTTTTAATTCTTTTGCCAATTTTTTGGCACGGGGAGAGACAATAATCCTACCGCTAGGTTTGTTTACTGCGGTGGCAGTGGTGACGGTTTCTTTTATTTCTTCAGTTTTTGGAGCTGGAGTTTTTGGAGCTGGAGTTGTATCTTGATTTTTCGCTTTTTGTTTTGCTTCTTCAATTTCTGCTTCTGTTTCAGCGATAAATGCGATCGCAGCTCCCACTGGCGCTTCATCCCCAGCATCTACCAAAATAGTCGCTAAATAACCAGAATAAAAAGATTCAACATCCATATCCGCCTTGTCTGATTCCACAACAACGACGGTTTCTCCTTTCTCAATCTTATCTCCCGGTGCTTTCTCCCATGAAACGATTTTTCCCTCTGTCATCGTTGAACTAAGGGCAGGCATAAAAATATCGTGAATCATTTAGTTTACAATTTATCTTATTTATCAAATGACTTATTATAGCCGAATTTTAGCCCTTAAATATGATGATTTTCAAGATTAACTCAGAAGTGAATCCTTAATTGCCTACAATAACTAATTAATTATAGACAGGTCATAATAGTAACAACAAATAATTTTTTATTAATTAATTAATATGTATGGTAATTTACAGGAAATAAGTTTTTCTTCTCTCCTAGAATTCATCGGTGATTTCAAAAAATCAGGAACTTTAATAATTGAGACAAAAAATAATCATCCTCCTTATCAAAAAATACAATCTTACTTTATTTTTTTTGATTTAGGTAAAATTATCTATGGGGGAAATGAGAACTCTTTTACCCTAGAAAGACTAAAAAATTATTTTTATCTAAATAATGATATTCTAGCTGAAAATATCATTAATAAAGAATCCTTAGAAAAAGATATAAAATTGATAGAATATAATTCAATATTAAATTTATATCAACAAAATATTATTACTTTACACCATGCCAGTAATCTAATTGAACAAATAATTAAAGAAGTTTTATTTAATTTAATTCCCTTAAAAAATGGTCATTTTGTCTGGCAAGAAGATTGTACACTACAGCCAACTATTGTTACTTTTGATGCTCACCTTTTACTATTTCAAGTAACTAAAAATATCAAAACTTGGTTTAAAAATATTGATTATCTAAAAAACCCTTTTCAATGTCCCATAGTAAATAATTACAAAAAACTACTCAAATATTTAGATAATGATCTAAATCAAGAGTTAGTTAACTATTTTGATGGTCAAACTAACTTAATTAAATTATCTCGTTATTTTCATCAAGATTTATCTCTAATTACGGAAATAATTTGTCCATGGATAAAAATTGGAACAGTTAAAATAGTTGATCCTTTCAAGGTAACTAATCTTTTACCATCTGTTGATTTACATTTCATAAATATTCTTTGTATTACTGATGATTTTTTGTGGGCTTCTCATCTCGATAGTTTAGTCAATAAGGGAACTAAATATAATATTATTATTAGTGATAAAATTTCTAAAAGTATAGAATATATTATTAAATTTGAACCTCATATTATTATCTTTTCACTACACAATTTAGAAATTTCTGATGCTGATTTTTGTCGTATAGTTGTTAATATAAAACCTCTTCAAAATATTACCTTTATTTCTGCTATTGATGAGCATAACTATGAAAGTTATATTAAGGCAAAGGCTTTTGGTGTCAGTGAATATTTATCAAAAAAAATAATCGCTAAAGATTTATTTAAAATTCTTAAAAAGTATAATCCTGTTAGATAATATATAGTAATTATTATGCTCATGAAATACAAAATGATCCCCCTAAATCTCCCTTAATAAAGGGGACTTGGAAATAACAGATATACCTCATAACTATGATAAATGCTATAGACTCATTCTACAACAGGTTGATGAAGTGTTCCCAAAATTTACTTTTGAGGTCAAAATGATTGAAAATAAGGATTAATTGTTCTTAAATTTGTGAGGGTTTGGGAAGATAATTAGACTTTGCTGAACAAGTGCTATGGTGGGAAAAATTAACAATTACTCGGTTTTATTATCTCTAATTTTGTACCTCTAACTATTTTTTTGTCAAAAAGCGTTACTTTTGTGTATTTTTTGATAATCATAATATGCCTAAACCTTTGATGTTTGTAGTTTTTGATTTATTCTGGAGGCAAAAATTAATATAATCTGTTGCCAAAATTTAAGAATTTCAGATTAATTTCTCCTTGAGTTAGTAAGAGATTAGAGAAATGACAATAGCAAAATTCAAATAAATTTGCTATATCTGTTGAGAAAATATTTAACATTTTGCTCATTAATTATTAAAATGAACCTAATTGCTGGGCAAATAGCCTTTAAAACAGAACTCAAAATGATATTATGGATCTTTTTTTTAATTCAAGCCCATCAGTTCAAATAGGGATTACATTAACAGTTTTGTTAACTGTTGGATTAATCATTATCTATGTTCAAAAAACTTTTCAATATATAGCTGAGAATTTTATAGGGGAAAAATGGAAACTTTTTTATAAGGAGGTAATTAAAGCAGATTTCAACCTGCTTATTTTACTTTTATTATTAAGTTTAGGAGATTTGATTTTACTGCTGAATGATTTATCTAAATACTTCAATTTATTTGAAATATTTTTAAGTTTAGGTATTTCAATATTTACTATATTATTAACTACAAAATGGTTTCAGATACTTTTCGATAAATATTTATTAACTGCGGCTTTAAAAAGCCAGAAAAAAATTAATAGTGAATTTTTATTAGTCGGAAAATTTATAGCTAATAGTTTTATTATTTTATTAGTAATTTTTATTTTTTCCCAAGTACATAATGTTAATTTATTTGGTTTATTAGCTAGTGTAGGTATTGGCGGACTTGCGATCGCATTTGCCGCCCAAAAAACCCTTGAGCAATTATTAGGTGGTATTGTAATTTATTTAGATAAACCCTTTAGTATAGATGATTATATAGGATTACCAAAAAGTGTATTTGGTGACGAAGTATTTGGAAAAGTAGAATCCATCGGATTAAGGTCAACTAAAATTAGAGTATCAGGTAAAGGTACATTAATGATAGTTCCCAATAGCTCATTAACCCAAGTTAGTATAGAAAATTTTACAGGAGCAAAAAAAATAATTTCTTTAGTATATTTAACGTTCTACAATACCTTAGAAGAAGACGAAATGGCATTAATTAGACAAATAATATTAGATAGTACCAAAGATATTTTTGGCATTGATCCTAAAAATACTAATGTCAAATTTCAAGTCGTAGAAAAACAACAAAATGAACAGATAACCCAAGCACAATTGAGCTTTTTTCTCCTTGGTTCAGAACAAGTCTCAATGGATTTACGTCGTCAACTATTAGATATTGCTAATCAAAATATAACTAAGCAGTTAACGGAATACGGAATTCAATTTATCATTGAAGATGAAACCATAAATGTTAACTCTCCTATTACAATTTAGCCATAGAATTTTAATATTCAATATGAATAATATTAATACTTTTTTAGACTTTTTAAAAACTCACAATAGTTATAATTTATTTCTAAATTTTCTCTATGAATTTGGCTTCTTTATCTTATTTATAGTTCTATCTTTCTTTATTGGAAGATATACTCCTTTCATCGTGAAAATAATTATTTCTAAAGTCTCTCAACAACCCTTAACTGAATTTTATGAAAAAATAATTGACCCTCTAAAAAACATTTTTCGTACAGCAGGAACGCTTATTTTATGGTCATTATCCCTTAACTTTATTCGCAAATATGAAGGATTTTATAACTTTTTTCAGTTTATCGTTGACCTGAGCTTAATTATAATTATTGCTTGGTTAACTTCTCGTTTATTTCGTCAAGTTATCTTAGTCTATGGTATCAATTTAATTCAAAAATTAGGCAAAGAAGTTGATGAATTACTATTAGTTGTAGAAACCATCGTCAATGTTATTATTGGTTTTATAGCCGTTCTCGCCTTCGCCAGAAGATTAGACATAAATTTAGTAGGACTACTTGCTAGTGTTGGTTTAGGGGGAGTTGCGATCGCATTTGCCGCCCAAAAAACCCTCGAACAATTACTAGGTACAGGAGTAATTTACCTAGATCGACCCTTCATCGTGGGAGAATATATAAGATTAAATAGCGGATTATATGGACGAGTAGAATCCATTGGTTTAAGATCAACAAAAATAAGAATGCCGGGTAAAGGAACACTAATGATATTACCCAACTCCATGATGGCAAATATTGAAATAGAAAACATTACCAGAGGCAAAAAAGTCATGGTATTACTATATCTTGACTTTCCCCGAATCCTAGAAGACAGTGAAAAAGCCCTAGTAGAAGATGTAGTCAAAAAATGTACCAACGCCCTATTTGGTATAGATCCTGATAGTACAAAAGTAGCATTATATATTCCCGAAAATCAAGAAAATACAAGAGCAAGAGTAACATTCTTTATCTTGGGTTCTAACGAAAGCTCAATAAAGCTAAGAAAAAGACTCCTAGAATTAGCCAACGAAAATATATCTCAACAGCTATTAACCTATGGAATTAACTTTACCATGCAAGAACCAACTATCTACGTAGATTCTCCCGTTACCCTCTAAATTTGACATCTTAGCCTATGTTACTTACTAAATCCTCAAATACTTTTCTGTTTAGTTCTGATTATTTACCTTTTGTCCAAACAGGATGAGCAAAAAGGGCATCAATTTCCCTTACTCCTCTTAATTGATTAGAAAGGGGCAAATGTCCAACTGGGGCGCTTAAATCCCAAATAAATTCTTTGGGGTATTTTGTCCATTTATTGCCGTCTTTCCATTTTAACTTAGTCCATAATTGAATATAGTCTTTGCCTACGGATAACCATATTTTACGCTGGACA
>PXEJ01000279.1 GCA_003566215.1 Cyanobacteria bacterium T3Sed10_376R1m
CCAAGGGCATTGGGGAAGCAAGTCCGAGTTATTGGACTTAAACGCTTGGGGAGATTTGTCCTCTATCTTGGTTGGTGGTAACACCTGCCAGGGTAAGACGAGTCAGTGAACCAAGAATCCCTCGTTACAGCGTCCGCTTAACGGTGGGAGTGTCAATAACTACTCTTAATTTTAGGCTACCAAAATCTGCTCACAAAGTTTCTCTTCTAAATCTACTTCCTCTTGGTAAGTTGATTTAATGGATTGACTAATAATTTCTTGAATAGACATACCCTTATTATACAACTCCAACCATTGTTGGGCTTGATTACCCTGTTCTAAAATTTTGTAACTAGGACTTAAAAAACAACTAAAACCGTTTCTCTTGGCGACGGGGAATAATTCTGGTAATAACTCCTCTAACCAATCCTTGGCTTTAATTTTACGTCCATCTTGCCAATGATATAATTCAGCTTCCAAACTATCTTTGCTAACAGCTTGTTCATTGTGTTTAGTTATCTTGAGTAACTCTGTTTCTAAATCTCCGTGATTAATGTTACTTCTTTGTAGTGGGTCTAAGGTATCATCTTCTAAGACTTGCCAAACTCTAGCTTCTAAAATAGCAGTAATAGCTAAAAGATGAATGGGATTAAGAACTAAATCACAGATTCTTAACTCAAGACGATTAAGACTATAGGGACGATTATCACCATTAGGACGTACGGAACACCACAAGTGTCGGACATTTTGCATGGTTCCTAAAACAAGTTGTTTTTCTGTCCACTCTACAAAATTTTTATGATTGGCAAATAGTGGCACATCTTGGGGCGTTTGGGGAAAAACTTGCCAACGGGTGGAGTGATAACCTGATGGTTGATTGTCTAGGAATGGTGAGGAAGCACTTAAGGCTAGTAATAGAGGAGCTTCTAACCTAATCAAGCGATAGGCTTGGATTAGTTTTTCCATGTTACTAATGCCAATATTGATGTGAATACTAGCGGTAACAATTTTAGTATGGTAGGTTTGTTCTATATAATCATGGTAGTGATTTTGGGGATCAGAACGAAAAAAACATTTGCTATTTCCTAAGGAAAGGGTGCTACCCGGAACAATGGTATAGTTTCCCATCGATTTGAGATATTGTCTTAAGTCTTTGCGGGGTCGTAGTAAGGCACACAAAATGCGATCATAATTACATAAAGGTGCTGTAGTATATTCTACATTTCGGTTGTCAGGCTCACGGACAAAACCGTTTAAATCTCTGACGATTTCCTTTGAAAGTCCTACTATTTCCCCGTTAGGTTTCCCCGTATAGACTTCAACCTCAAATCCTTTTGATAGTAGCACTACATTTCCTCAACATTTATTATTCTTATTATTATAAATTGAATAAAGGGAATGAACAAATAGGATTTAATCAATAAATTTAAACCTTTTTACATTAAAGTAGAGAGTCTAAATTTTCAAAGGTAAAACATATATAGACAAAAGCTGTCCTTAATACCACTCTTGACGCCATTGTTCTAATTGATTGATTTCCGTCTGTTGAGAAATAATAATATTCTGAGCTAGTTCTTGCATTTCTGGGTTTTCAGATTTTGTGATTAAATCTTCTGCCATTGTAACCGCAGCCTGATGATGAGGAATCATGCCATTAATAAAGCGTAAATCAAATTCTTCGTCGGCAGGGCCTAAATTCATGTCCATACGCATCATGGCTAGTTGTTCAGGAGTCATGGTGGTGGTGGTTTGGTTAATAGAATCCCATACAGTAGGGGTTTCTGGTGCATCAGGATATAAGTTGTTACGCCATTGCTCCATTTGAGCAATTTCTTCTTGTTGAGCGTTAATAATTTCGTTGGCTAAACCAATAATTTCTTCTCTTTCTGATTTTTCTAAAGCTTCTTCTGCCATTACTAATGCTCCCTCATGGTGAGGAATCATCGCATCAATAAATCTCAAGTTATATTCATCGTCGGCAGGGCCTAAATCCATTGTGTGTCCCTGACCCATCATACCATGGTTCATCATATCATGATCCATCATTCCATCTTCTGTAATAGATATTTCTGAATCAGCGCCATTATTCAAAGTTGTAGTTTCAGGAGAATCACAGCTAATGATAAAACCTGAAATACTCAGTAGAAATATAGCTGAAGTTAACTTTTTTCTTGAATACATAAATATTTTCTGTATATTTGTTTACAAATCATGTTTAAGATCAGGTTAACATACACAAAATTTTTCATAGTTACGGTAATTACTGTAATTAAATTAGGTAATAAATCTAACAATTTACTTAACTGTGATAATTTGTTCCCATCACATTTAAAGTCTTGTTATGTCTATTAACCTGTCAATATACGTTTATTTATGGCGTAGATATTCATATAAACGGACGTATTGTTGTCCCGGATTATTCCAAGAGTAGTCATACTCCATTCCTTGTTTTTGTAATAATTCAAAGTCTTTGGGATATTTGTGCCAAAGTGCGATC
Organism: Cyanobacteria bacterium T3Sed10_376R1m; assembly: GCA_003566215.1. GTDB lineage: Bacteria > Cyanobacteriota > Cyanobacteriia > Cyanobacteriales > Cyanobacteriaceae > Cyanobacterium. Next base: position 2,477 of record PXEJ01000279.1, read on the forward strand.
GCACGTTCTAACCCAGATTCAAGGGCATTACTATCATGTTGATAAAAAACATAACCATTACGTTTATCAGGACTATGGTGATAATCATAATCCTTATCAAACACCGTATCCATCAAACCACCAACCCCTCTTACCACAGGTACAGTACCGTATTTTAAACCAATCATTTGGGTTAACCCACAAGGCTCATAAACACTCGGTACAACAATAATATCTGCCCCACCATAAATTAAATGAGCCAACTCCTCATTAAAACCCAACTCCAAATGACAATCAGGATTATCATTCAAAAAATATTTTTCATGGGAAAACCAACTACTAATCCCCGGCTCAGTAGCAGAACCCAAAAGCACAAACTGAGCATTATTATGAATAGCATAGTAAAGAGCATGATGAACCAAATCAACACCCTTTTGGGAATCTAAACGACCCACAAACGCCACAATAGGCTTATTATCATCCCTTAAAAGTAATCTTTCCCTTAAAGCCCGTCTATTTTCAGACTTCCCTGCAAACTTATCAATACTGTAGTTATAAGGAATAAAAGTATCAATTTCAGGATTCCAAATATTATAGTCAATACCATTGAGAATACCATCAAACTTATAATGATGTAATTCTAGAGTATGCCCCAAGCCATAACTAACATCACTATACCTAGCCTCCCATGCGTGGTGAGGAGAAACTGTATTTACATGATTAGAATAAACAATACCTCCTTTCATCAAATTCAGTACAAAAGGATTAAAATTATCTCTCAAACGCTCATAACTAAAATAGTAAGACTCATTATTCAATCCTGTCGCCTTTAAAATTTCATTTCCTGCCATACCTTGATGTTTAAAATTATGAACAGTAAAACAAACCCTCTGATTTGCCATACCGTGCCATTTATAAATTTCATACAACATAACAGGCACTAAACCTGTTTGCCAATCATGACAGTGAATAATATCAGGACGTTTGCTACTAACGAATAAAAACTCAAGAGCCGCTTTGCTAAAAAAAGCAAAGCGCATATTATCATCATTACAACCGTAATAACAACCACGATCAAAAAAGTTATCTTGGGAATAGGGTTTAATAAAAAAACAAAGTCGCCCATGAACCCAACCACAATAAACAGAACAATTTATTGTCCCATCATACCAAGGAACAGAAAGATTTTTATAGCCCTCATGAAGACCCCAAATATTGTCATAACGCATACAATCATACATGGGCAGGATAATTTCCACTGTATTACCACGGTTTTCGATTTCTCGACTCAAACCATAGACCACATCTCCTAATCCCCCCGCCTTAATGACAGGTGCGCACTCTGAAGCGATATGAACAATATACATAGAGAGCTTTTTTCCCTTGATTTTTATATTTTCCTGTTAAATTGATTAAGTTATATCAAATCTTTGCTATTTTGTAAATGAACTATTTTTTTTCCAAAATAAAAAGTTATCTTGGAGAGTCAATAAGCAACCCTTAATTACAAAAATGTAATCAATTTGACAAAAATAATTAGGATAAGAATGTTAAAAATAACAGGGTATATATGTTAACCGTAATTTAAACCCTAGTAAAATCTAGTGTAGTAGGTTGAACTTTGGAGTTTACAGCTAGACAAGTCTAACTGTTTAAGCCGATTAAAATTATACCTATTCCCCTAAAAAGGGAAAAAAGAGGAAAATAACCCCAAACACGGATGAAAAAAATGATCCTGTATTTTATAGATTGTTGTCGGTTTCTAAGACCAGAAATTGTATAAGCTATATATTAACCTGTATAAATAAATAAAAATAAGAGGAGTTGTTACTTTGAAAAAGATTGAAGCCATTATTCGTCCATTTAAACTTGATGAAGTTAAAATCGCCCTTGTTAACGCTGGTATCGTCGGAATGACTGTTTCTGAAGTGCGCGGTTTTGGTCGTCAAAAAGGACAAACTGAGCGTTATCGTGGTTCTGAATATACCGTAGAGTTTTTACAAAAACTTAAAATCGAGATCGTAGTAGAAGATGATCAAGTTGATATGGTGGTAGAAAAAGTCGTTCAAGCATCTCGTACCGGAGAAATTGGAGATGGTAAAATCTTTATTTCTCCCGTTACCGAAACCATTCGTATTAGAACTGGTGAAAAAAATCTCGAAGCAATTTAACTAAGGATTTTTAAGAAAACTACTAATAACTTCAACTAGGGGCGTAATCTATGGTGCTACGCCCCTCTTAATTTTCAAAATTAACTAGCTTTTGCGAGATAAACCACAGCACCTAAACTAGAAGCCATTTCCTCGGAAGAAATCTTACCATCATGATTGATGTCCATCGCATCAAAAACTGCATCAGTACCAGCCCATTCTTCTCGACTGATAAAGCCATCACCATCTAAATCATAAACGTGGAAAATATCTTCGATCGCATGACTTAAAGCCTCATTGCCCTCAATTCGAGCCAAATGACTAGCCAGAAGCTGTTCAAGAGTTTCTAGAGCCTTAGTAAAACCCTTAATCCCCTCATCTAACTTTTCATTAGCCATCTTATCCTCACTGTGCATCCTATCAAATGTAGCTTTATCCACCGTAATTTTTTCAATATCTTTCGATTTAGCAATTTCAGGACATAACTTACGAGGTAAATCTCCTTGGGTTTCCTTTAATTGAGTTAATAGTTGAGGGGAAATCGTTAACAAATCACAACCAGCCAACTCAATAAGTTCCCCAATATTACGAAAACTAGCACCCATCACCTCAGTTTTATAATCAAACTTTTTATAATAATCATAAATTTCCGTTACAGACTGCACTCCCGGATCATCCGCACCATCATAATCTTTCCCAGTATTTTTCTTATGCCAATCAAGAATACGCCCCACAAAAGGTGAAATTAGAGTTACTCCAGCCTCTGCACAAGCCACCGCCTGATGAAAACCAAACAACAAAGTTAAATTACAGTGTATTCCCTCTTTTTCTAAAATTTCTGCCGCCTTAATACCCTCCCAAGTAGAAGCAATTTTGATTAAAACTCTTTCCCTATCAATACCAGCTTTCTCATATTGAGCAATTAAATAACGAGCCTTATCAATACTTCCTTGAGTATCATAGGACAAACGGGCATCAACCTCCGTCGATACTCTACCCGGCACAATATCTAGTATTTTTCTACCAAAAGAAACCGCCAACCAATCAATAGCTAACTTAACCACTTCATCCACCGAAGCACCATTTCCTAATTCTTCCC
>PXEJ01000149.1 GCA_003566215.1 Cyanobacteria bacterium T3Sed10_376R1m
AAACCCAAAAACAAAACCTTCAACATTCTCAAGAACAATTATTAACTAGCCGAGAAGAATTAACCAAAGCAGAACTACAATTAGAAATTTCTCAAAATCAAATCAAAGAAAAAGAATACCTACTCAAACAATTTAACCTCTCCAAAGAAGGAATATCTCGTTTACAACAAGAAATTTATCTATTAGGGCAAGACGGAGAAGAACAACAAGTTGACCTCAATGAGTTAGAAACCATGCCCCTGGGAGATTTAGAAACAAAAGTAACTCAAGTAAAAGAAGAAACTGCCAAGGTAGTTAACTTCGTCAATATGCAAGAAGAAGAATTAACCCTACAAGCAGAAGAAGTCAAAGAAATTCAGCAAAAAATGGCTCAATCTAGCGAAGTGGATAAACTTGGTCTAGAAAATGAACTAGCCGATTCTCAAGAAGCAATGAAATTATTAAACGAAACCTTAGTGGGGCAAAGGCGTAATTTAAAAAAACAACAAAAATTACTTAACGAATACTTAAAAGTTTTTAGTCGTCGTAAAGGTATCATTGACCTAGATTTTGCTGAAACTATTAATATCAAACCCTTATTAAGTGAAATTGAAGCTCAACAAAAAGAAATCGATCAAAATATTGAGCGCCTTGCCCAAGAATTAAATAAACTACAGAATAACTATCAAGAATATCAACAAACATTAAATTCCCAAAAAGAACAATACGAACATCAACAGAATCAGCTAAAGACTGACCAAGACATTTTACAAAAATTTTTTTCCCATGTCACAGAAATACAAACCAAGGTCGAACTATTGGAAACAGCCTTACATCCTATCCAAGAACATTTAAATAATATTCGTAATAATACTCAACATCTTCAGCAAGAAGTAGGTCAAATCCATGACAGAGCTAATGCTCAACACACAGCAGTTGATGAATTAGAATCTATGTTGAAAGATTAATTCTTAATTAAAAAATAGCAAAATAATGGTAATAATATACCAAGTTCTATTGTTAATTAATACAATTTTTCTGTCAAAACTAATTACTACACTAAGAGTTTAATGAATAAATATCTGATCAAAATTTTTCTGGTGGCTTTTTCTTTTTTTCCCCTAGATTTTGCGGTAGCCCAAGACTTCGACATTGAAAAAAAAAGTCAAGAATTTAATATTTCTCCTGAAATTATAGAGAATAGCCCCGTCTGGCAAAAATGGATTAAAGAAAATCCCAACTTATTAAACGAAATTAAAAATAAACCTAGTTTTCCTACTCGTATTCGCTTTGGCTATAGCCAATTTCCCTCTAATCATGCCATTAGTGGTGTTTCCTTTTCAGTGGAAGATGTTTTTATTGGTGACACCCCCCTAAGTTTTAGTAGTAGATATTCTAATGGTTTTAGTGATACCTATAATAATAACAACCGTCTAGATCGCACTTCCTTCAGTGCAGATTTAAACTATTATTTATTACCATTAGGAAGTTATGTAAATATTGCTCCGGTAATAGGCTATCGTTCCATTACCACGAATAATTACAGTACTGATGGTTTAAACGTGGGTTTACGATTAGCTCTACCCTTGTCTCCTCAAGGAGCGGCTGATGTCTTTATTACTCAATCTTTTCTTAATGTAGGGGGGAGTAATGAAGTTGGAGTAACTGATATTACCGCAGCCTATGCTATTAATAAAAAACTAAGACTATCAACTCAAATCGAGTGGCAAAACTCGATTCAACAATCTGATTCTCAAGTGTCGATAGGATTAGAGTGGATGTTAAATAATTGATTAAAATATGAAAATACGTGTTCAGCACAGCATTATTAGTAGTATTCTTACCATGATTACTTTAACTGGTTGTGCTAGTTATCCTCGGTTGTTAAATTTTCCCTTTGATAGTAACGGTAGGAGTTTAAATAGTCGTAGCTCAGAATTGAGTCCTTACATAGCAGGAGAGTTTATTACATTTATATCCGATCGCAATGGCTCACAGGATATATATTTATTTAATGCCAAAACAAGAAGACTAATAGATTTACCCGGATTAAATGCCTTTGATGAAATAGCTCTTAATCCTACTATTTCTGAAGATGGTCGCTATCTTGTTTTTATGGTGGTTAAACAAGGACAATCAGGACTTTACTTATATGATCGTACAACTCAACAGAAAAGAGCTTTAATTCCCCAAATTAAGAAAGAAATTAGGAATCCGATGATTAGTAGTAATGGCGAAAGAATTGTTTTTGAAACTGCAAATAATGGGCAATGGGATATTGTTATCACGGATATTCGGGGTAATCCTCTCAATATGCCAACTAATAATATTTAGGCTTTGCTGAAAAAGTTCTCTGGATGTCGTATCTGTAATTTTGTACTTTTAACTATTTTTTTATCAAAAAGGCTCTATTTTTGTGTATTTGTTTATCTTTATAGTATGCCTAAATCTTTGATCTTTATACTTCTAAATTTGTTTTTTAAAGATTAAATTTGGTTGTTTTAGAAAGTAATAAAAGAGAGATATGGTAAAAGAAAAGTCTATATTGAAATAGATAGATTTTCCCTTACCTTAATTCCCTGTGCCGAAACCCAATCAGAGATTACTCAAGATTATCCCATTGAGTTTGGGCATCGTTGAGTGCCTGTTGTACGGTTTTTTCTCCCAACATTGCTGAGGTGAGATTCTCGTAGATAATCCTTTTCAATTGGTTAATATTTGGCGATGGAGGAATCAAAACTTCGGCGGAGTCTAGTTGCATTGCACTGATTTTTCTTGCTTCAAATAAAGTGTTTTCTTGGGTTTCTGATTCTAAATTTTCAATGTAACGGGCGATCGCATTTGTATTTGAAGGTAATACATTGGCTTCTTGGGCAAAATTAAGTTGGTTCTCACTATTAGTAACATAAAGAGCATAATTAATCGCCTTTTGGGGATTATTGCTATCTCGAGGAATAACTAAATTCATCACAGAAACACTGGTTTTACCACTATTTCCCGTAATTTGTGGTGCTACGGCTGATTGTTCATAAATTGTCGGTGCATTAGTCGCAATGGCATTTAAAAATTCCGCACCAGTACCCAAAATAGCTGATTCCCCTGCCTGATATAATTCTACTCCGTGGCGATGTCCTTGAGTAAACACTTCGGGGGGTAATAATCCCTGATTATACAAATCTACCCAAAAACTAAATGCTTTTTCCCCTTCGGGGGTATTAAACCCAGCTTTGCCTTCTTCATCGAGCAATGTTACCCCCATCTGCACCAAAGACTGTAAAACTTCATTGGAATCCGTTGGGACAAAAGTTGCAAAAAAAGCATATTTGCCCGTAGCATCTTTTACTTGCTTAGCGACTTGTGCCAATTCCTCAAAAGTAGCTGGAGGTTGATTTACCCCTGCTTGTTCTAACAAATTTTTGTTATATACTGTTACTGTAGTAGTTAAGTACCAAGGAATGCCAAAGGTAGAATTAACACAATCATTTTCTCCTTGACACACTTCTATTTGATTGGCTAACCAAATTTTGGGTAAATATTGTGCCTGAATTTCTGAGGAAATTTCTTCTGCTAAATTTAACCATGCGTTACGTGATGCCAATTGAGATGCAAAATCAGGATTAAGATTAACCACATCAGGAGCATTTCTCGCAGATACCGCCGTTAAAATTCTGCTTTCCATAGCATTCCAAGGTATATCTACCCAGAGGATGTCATAACCTGGATTTTTTTCTTGAAAATTCTGGTTTAGTTGATTGAAATAAGGAGTAAACTTAGGTTGGAGTTGCATTGTCCAAAATTCAATTTCTTGTTCATTGGAGGCTGTTTGTTGTCCGCATCCTACCGCTAAGGCGGTTAATGTGCTGATAATCAGGGTTTTTTTTGTATATTGAAAGTATTTTTGTAAGGTTTGATCAATCATTAATGATATTTTTTTGTATATAAATATTCAAACGATTATATCTGATTCGTTTTCAATTGGTTGATAATCCATGGTGAATAATCGTCAATGAAATTTAAATGGTTAAAATGACCGACAATACCGATAAAGTTAAAATAATGATCAAAAATGCCCTTGCTGATGGGCGATTGAGTCGTAGCGATAGCGATTTGATCAGGAATGCAGTATATTATACTGGTAAGGTTACAGGAGAAAAAGCTCGTCTTTGGCGTGAGTTACAAGCTAGGGTGAGTAATGGAGAAGTTATCTTGGAGAATTAATTTTTAAATAATTGCAGTTTTTTCGAGAGGATGATGTGTTAATAGGAATAATTGACAATTTAAAATTAATAATTGTAGAATTGGCTAATCTAAATATTTTTTAAACTAACTGAGATTATTTTAAAATTTTACTAATTCTCTAATAAGGGTTCAAAATCTATTTTATCAATATTTTTTATCATTGAAATAAACATTAATAGGTAATGTTAGAAGCATTCATTTTAACGACTATTTTATGCGGTTTTTTTGGGACTATTTTAAAAAAGAATTTAGTCATGAAAATTATGTCGATGGATGTTATGAGTACAGGGGTTGTAGCTTATTATGTACTCATCGCTTCACGAGATGGTTATATTACACCTATTTTGACGGAGAATGTAGAAAATAGTCAATATGCTGATCCTGTGCCTCAGGCAGTAATTTTGACGGCAATTGTTATTGGTTTTTCTATTCAGGCGTTAATGTTGGTTGGGGTTATGAAATTAGGCAAAAATAACCCCACTTTAGAAAGTAGTGAAATTGAAAAAAATAATACACCATGATTAATATTGTCATAAGTGCGATCGCACTTCCATTATTTTCAGGATTTTTAATTTATTTAATTCCCAAAATTGCCCGTGTGTTAGCAATATTAACATTAATTATAACGGCAATATTTAGCTTAATTATTTTATTTAATAATGTAGATATTACCATTCAATTATTAGATAACTTTGGGGTTAAATTATGGGTAAATAGCTTAAGTGGATACTTTATTTTAACTAACTCCTTAGTTACTGCCTCAGTAATTTTATATTGCCTAAACAGTGATAAAAAAAGTTTTTTTTACACCCAAGCAATTATTCTTCATGGCAGTATGAATGCCATATTTATCTGTGCAGACTTTTTAAGTGTTTATGTCGCTTTAGAAGTTATTGGTATCTCTGCCTTTTTGTTAGTAGTTTATCCGAGGAGCGATCGCACTATTTGGGTCGGACTGCGCTATCTTTTTACTAGCAACATATCCATGTTATTTTATCTTATAGGTACTATATTAGTTTACAAAAGTAATCACTCCTTTGCCTTTGAAGGATTAAATAACACCACCCCCGAAGCAGTCGCCTTAATTTTTTTAGGGTTACTCACCAAAGGAGGGATATTTGTCTCTGGATTATGGTTACCTTTAACCCATGCAGAATCAGAAAGCCCTGTTTCCGCCCTCTTGTCAGGGATAGTAGTGAAAGCTGGAATATTTCCCCTATTAAGATGTGCTATCTTGATGGATGACTTTTATCCCATAATTACCTCCTTAGGCATAGCTACCGCCTTTTTTGGGATATTTTACGCCCTTTTTTCCCAAGATACCAAGAGAATTTTAGCATCTAGTACCATTTCCCAATTAGGATGGATACTCGTTGCCCCAGAAGTGGGAGGATATTATGCCCTTGCCCACGGATTAGCGAAGGCGAATTTATTCATGGTAAGTGGAGT
>PXEJ01000165.1 GCA_003566215.1 Cyanobacteria bacterium T3Sed10_376R1m
CAGTAACTGGCGTAGCACTCAATCCTTACAAGACTACTTAATTCAACATAAAGTAGTCGGTATTTATGGTATTGACACCCGTGATTTAACCCGCCGTTTACGCTCATCAGGGGCAATGAATGGAGCAATTTCCACCGAAATAGAAGATCCCGAACAGTTACTAATTCGATTACAAACAATCCCTTCTATGGCAGGTTTAAACCTAGTGAAAGAAGTAACCACCAAAGAAAGTTATGAATGGAGTGAAGCCACTAGCCCACAGTGGGAATTTAGTCCTAGAACAAATCTTAGTGACGGAGAAACTTTTACCGTTGTTGCCGTTGACTTTGGTGTTAAGCGTAATATTTTACGTCGTTTAGCTAGTTATGGTTGTAAAATTATCGTAGTTCCAGCAAATACAGATCCTCAAGAAATACTCAAATACAATCCTGATGGTATTTTCTTATCAAATGGACCTGGGGACCCCGCCGCAGTAGCAGATGGTATAGAAATCGCCAGAGTTTTATTAGAAGCAGAAAAACCAACCTTTGGAATATGTATGGGACATCAAATTTTAGGTTTATCTTTAGGTGCGCAAACCTTTAAATTAAAATTTGGTCATCGAGGTTTAAATCAACCAGCAGGGTTAAAACAAAAAGTAGAAATTACCAGTCAAAATCATGGTTTTGCCGTAACAGAGGAGTCTTTAGGTGCCAACGTAGAGATTACTCACTTTAATTTAAACGATCGCACCGTAGCCGGATTAAAACATAAAACATTACCTTTCTTCTCTGTACAGTACCATCCCGAAGCAAGTCCAGGTCCCCATGATGCCGATTATTTGTTTGAGCAATTTGTCAAGTTAATGCGTGACTATAAAAAAGGTTAATTGACATCCTCCCCTGCATAAATGCAAGGGGACACCCTAAAACAAACTCTACGAAGTATTTCTAGGAATGGTTGAAGTTTCACAGACAGCTACCTACCTACCATTGTACTGATACATTAACTCTGACTTAAAGCTCATACATTTGCTGATAATATGTTAAATAATCACCATTAACCACACCCTCAACCCAATCCAGATTATCTAAATACCAATTAATAGTCTCCTTGATACCTTCCTCAAAAGTATATTTTGGTGTCCAGCCCAACTGGGTAGTTATTTTGGTATTATCGATAGCATAACGGCGATCGTGTCCCGGCCTATCCTTCACAAAACGAATTAAATCTTTCCCTTTACCTAACACATCAAGAATGAGCTTAACAATCTCAATATTAGCCCTCTCATTATTACCACCAACATTATAAATTTCTCCCACTCTTCCCTTCCGTAAAACAGTCTCAATGGCAGAACAATGATCCTTAACGTGTAACCAATCCCTAACTTGCATACCATCACCGTAAACAGGAATATGCTTACTATTAAGACAATTATAAATAATCAAAGGTATTAGTTTTTCGGGAAACTGATAAGAACCATAATTATTACTACACCTTGTAATATTTATAGGCATCCCAAAAGTTTCATGATAAGCCCTAACAATTAAATCAGCACTAGCCTTAGAAGCAGAATAAGGACTATTGGGTTCAAGGGGCATAGTTTCCACAAACATCCCTGTTTTTCCTAACGCTCCATAAACTTCATCCGTTGACACCTGCAAAAACTTCACTCCATCTCGGTAGTTTCGACAATACTTATCATCAGGATTAATTTTCCAATGTCTTTTCGCCACATCTAACAACACCTGAGTACCAATGATATTAGTCGTTAAAAAAATTTCGGGTTCGACAATACTTCTATCCACATGAGACTCAGCCGCAAAATTAACCACCGTATCTATCTCAAATTGAGCGAATATCTCCTCAATTTTATCCTTGTTCCGAATATCAGCCCTGATAAAAGTATAGTTATGATGACCTTCTATATCCTTTAAATTCTCTAAATTACCAGCATAGGTCAATAAATCTACGTTAACTACTTCAGATTGAGGATATGTCTGGATTATTTCCTTGACAAAATTACTGCCTATAAAACCAGCTCCACCAGTTACCAAAATTTTTTTCATCTTAATTTTTTACCGTGATTAAATTTCTTTCAAATATCGATCCAAAGCATCTTGCCAACTGGGTAGTCTTTTTAATCCAGCCCTATCAATGTTGTCTTTTGATAGCCGAGAATTTTTTGGTCTTTTTGCCTTTGTTATATACTCATCTGATGATATGGGTTTTACATTCATCTCTATTCCCGCCTTCTCAAATATCTCCTGTGCAAATTTGTACCAACTGCAATAACCTTCATTAACACCATGATAAGTACCGTAATTATTAGTTTGAATTAAATCACCAATAAAATTTGCCAAGTCTTTAGTATATGTCGGAGAACCAATTTGATCATCAACAACGGTAACCTCATTTTTAGATTTTGCCAAGCGAAGCATTGTTTTTACAAAATTACTTCCATTTGAACCATAAACCCACGAAGTCCTAATAATGAAATGCCTCTCAATCAAACCCCTGACAACTTTTTCGCCCTGTTCTTTTGTATAACCATAGTAATTAATAGGATTTGTATTATCTTCTTCTAAGTGAGCGGTGGTACCTTTTCCGTCAAAAACATAATCCGTACTAATGTAAACCAGTTTAGCTCCAATGTCTTTCGCTACTTGAGCAATATTTTTTGTTCCTTCGACATTAACCAAATAACAAAGTTCCTGATCGTCTTCCGCTTTATCCACTGCCGTATAAGCCCCACAGTGGATCACAATATTTGGCTTATTCTCGACAATAAACTTTCTAGTTTGTTCTCGATTGGCAATATCAAAATCATCTCGTGAACTAGCCACCACCTCCATATTAAGATTATTTAATGATTTAACAACATCACTACCTAGTTGCCCATTTACTCCCGTAACTAACACTTTAATTTTAAAATTAACATCACTATCCCTTAGCAAAGGAGCATTTAAATCTTTTTGGGAAAGAATAGGATTATTGTTTCCCCAGTCTATACCTATTTGAGGATCGTCAAATCGAATACTTCTGTCACATTCTGAATTATAAAATTCATCTACTTTATACTCAACTTCTGCATTATCAGTTAAAGTAATAAAACCGTGGGCAAAACCTTTAGGTACAAGTAATTGTTTTTTGTTTTCTTGTGATAACTCTACAGCAACCCACTTTTTAAAAGTACCAGAGCCTTTGCGTAAGTCCACTGCCACATCAAGAATACTTCCTCTTGTGCATCGAACAAGTTTTGTTTGTGCTTTAGGGTTTATTTGAAAATGTAAGCCTCTTAATGTTCCTTTTTGAACAGACAATGAATGATTATCTTGGACAAAGTCAATATTTAAATATTGTTGTTGAAACCTCTGTTTTGAATAAATCTCTATAAACCATCCACGAGAATCAGCAAAAACCTGTGGTTCAATTATTAAAACTTCATCTATGTCAGTGGGAGTAATTTTCATTTATTGAACCTCTATTTAGTAACGAATTTGACCTTCTGCAACTTTTTTCAAATGCTGTCCGTAGGGAGATTTTCCATACTTATGGGCTGATTTAAATAAAGTATCTTTATCAATCCAACCGTAATAATATGCTATTTCTTCGGGAGCGGATATTTTTACGCTTTGTCTTTTTTCAATCATTTGCACAAACTCCGTTGCTTCAACTAAGCTATCCATTGTTCCAGTGTCAAACCAAGCGTAACCTCTACCTAACAATTTTACATTTAAAGACCCATGGTTGAGATATGTTTGATTTAGATCAGTAATTTCTAATTCTCCCCTAGAAGAAGGTTTAACTTGTTGTGCAAGATTAACAACTTTATTATCATAAAAGTATAGTCCAGTTACACAATAATTTGATTTGGGGCTTTTTGGTTTTTCTTCAATGGATATGACCTTTCCATTATCATCAAATTCTACTACTCCAAAACGTTCTGGATCGTTAACGTAATAGCCAAAAATTGTAGCTATACCATTTTGGGCATTTTTCTTTGCTTCTTTGAGGATTTTGGTAAAGCCATTACCATAATATATGTTGTCCCCAAGAATCATTGCGACACTTTCATCACCGATAAAATCTTTACCAAGAATGAATGCTTGGGCTAGTCCATCTGGGGAAGGTTGTCCTATGTAGGAAAGATTAATACCAAATTGACTTCCGTTTCCTAAAAGTTTTTGAAAGTTGGGTAAGTCTGTTGGGGTGGAAATTATTAATATATCTTTAATTTGTGCCAGCATTAAGACTGACATGGGATAATAAATCATGGGTTTATCGTACACTGGCAATAGTTGTTTACTGGTTACCATTGTGAGGGGATATAACCTTGTTCCTGAGCCACCTGCTAAAATAATTCCTTTCATAGGTTATTTATGTTTGATGTCTTTGTAATTTTAATTTTTAAAATATCATTTATGACTTTTCTGAGAAAAATATGACATTTTGTAAAAAGTTTGTTAACAATAGTATATGAGAAGTCAAAAAAAATGGGATTATCCCCCAAAAGGATTAAGATAAATCCCAGACTCATGCTATATTAAGAAAAGTTAATGACCTACTGAGGATATTGCTCAGTAATGAGTTAGCATTTTCTCATAAAAAAGAGACAAAATAAAAGTAAAACTTGAAAAGTTAAGAAAAAAACACTATGACTATTGCAGTCGGACGCGCACCAGCCGAGAGAGGTTGGTTTGATGCCCTAGACGACTGGCTCAAAAGAGATAGATTTGTCTTTGTTGGCTGGTCTGGTATCCTTCTATTCCCTACCGCTTATATGGCTTTGGGTGGTTGGTTAACCGGCACTACCTTTGTAACCTCTTGGTACACCCATGGTTTAGCTAGTTCCTATTTAGAAGGTGCTAACTTTTTAACCGTAGCCGTATCTAGTCCCGCTGATGTTTTTGGTCATTCCCTCTTATTCCTATGGGGACCAGAAGCTCAGGGTGATTTGACTCGCTGGTTTCAAATCGGTGGTTTATGGAGCTTTGTTGCTCTCCATGGTGCATTCGCTCTAATCGGTTTTATGCTCCGTCAATTCGAGATTTCTCGTCTTGTGGGTATTCGCCCTTATAATGCGATCGCATTTTCTGGTCCTATTGCCGTATTTGTCAGCGTATTTTTGATGTATCCTTTAGGACAATCTAGCTGGTTTTTTGCTCCTTCTTTCGGAGTAGCAGGAATCTTCCGCTTTATCTTGTTCTTACAAGGATTCCATAACTGGACTCTTAACCCCTTCCACATGATGGGAGTAGCTGGTATTCTTGGGGGTGCCTTACTTTGTGCCATTCACGGTGCAACGGTAGAAAACACTTTATTCCAAGATGGTGAACAAGCAAATACCTTCCGTGCCTTTGAACCTACCCAAGCAGAAGAAACCTACTCTATGGTAACTGCTAACCGTTTCTGGTCTCAAATTTTCGGAATTGCTTTTTCCAACAAACGTTGGTTACACTTCTTCATGTTGTTTGTACCTGTAACTGGTTTGTGGATGAGTTCCATTGGTATCGTCGGTTTAGCATTCAACCTCCGTGCCTATGACTTCGTCTCTCAAGAGTTAAGAGCCGCTGAAGATCCAGAATTTGAAACCTTCTACACTAAAAATATTCTTTTAAATGAAGGTTTACGTGCGTGGATGGCTCCTCAAGATCAACCTCATCAGAAATTTGA
>PXEJ01000355.1 GCA_003566215.1 Cyanobacteria bacterium T3Sed10_376R1m
CACGACACTCAATATAACGAGGAGTTTTGCTAAGGTTGCTACCATCCCTCGTTTCCCCTACTACCCTAACTTCTGAACTACTCTCTAAAGTTTCTGTACTAATCACAATAATCAGTAAAATCAAAGTCCCAATCGTACAAGCTAAAACCGATAAAAATGGAAATAACTCTATTTCAATTTTATTTGATTTAGAACGTCTAGGCATAAAAACTATTCCTCAATTTGTTCTACCAATCTAACAATTCTCGGTTTACTTAAATCTTTCATGACAGGTTGTAATAAAGTAATTTGTTCCTTAATCATTAGTAACGTATCTTCCATTTTGTGCGCACTATCTAAAGCAGATACAATTTTGTTTAAACTACCTTCTAACTTAGTAATTTCAGCAATTTTAGCCGTTGATTTTTCCAAAGAATTAACTTTATCCTCCAATACATTAGCCACACTCTGTAACTGAAATGCGATCGCACCAACTTGTTTTTCAATTCCTTGATTATTAGTCTGATTTTGCTCCTTAATTAATTCTACAAAAGATTTAAGATCATTAATTAAATTCAAATTAAAATTTTGTTGCTCATGGTAAGACTGAATAAACCTTTCTCGATCATTTAAAATAGTTTCATTCAGTTGTTTTATTCCCTCAACTAACTTCCCTTCTTGGGCTTGAATTTCATTAAATTGTGTTAAAAACTCCGTCAATAAATTTTGTGCCGCCTCCCTAGCGAATATTTCCGCCGGTTTAATCAATTCCTCAGTAGTCGGTAAAGCTTCTTTTATCGGTTGAATAAACTCCTCTTTAGTAGGTAAATTAATCTTAATTGCCTTATTAATTGTATCCGTAACAGTTTGAGTATTTAAAATAGCATCTCCTTGTCTTTCCTTCAAACGAGGCAACAATTGATCATTAATAAATATATCAATAGCTAACAATAATTGCCCTTCTCGTCTTTCCACCAGCACAAGGGGAATCATCACTAAAACACTTAATAAAAGAGCCAATAAAGTTGTATCAAAAGCAACAGCTAAACCGCTAGTAACAGTACCAATTCCCTCTTTAATTTGCTCAACTTCCGCACTCCCTTCCAAAAAGCTAGAAAATCCATTTACCGCCCTACTAATCCCTAAAACCGTACCAATAAAGCCAAGTAGTGGAATTGCCCACACCAAAATACGAGGAAAATTATAAGAAGATTCAGAAGCCGAAAGATAGAATGAAGAATCATCAATAGCCAACTCACTAGATGCTTTTCTACTACCAGAGTGGATATAAGCAGATACAATTCTAGAAATCCTATTACCAACAACATTTTTAAAGTTACCAAAGAAATTACTCATTTCCCTAACTTGAACTGATTTAGGATTATCAAAAGAGACATTCTCAGGAATTTGTAAATCACGAAGTAGATTAAATTCTTTTCTGATTTTGATATATTTATCAATGCTACTGGTAATCACAAAACTAGCCAGAAAAACCACTAGATATTGAGTTATTCCTCGCTCAATAAATAATATCCCTATATAAGTGTCTTGAATGGGAATTAATAATATATAGATAAAAACCGTTAGAAGACTGGAAAATAAAATGACAAAGGGCAAATTAATATCTAATTCTTGACGGCTATTGGGAATAGATTTTGACATATTCTATTTGGTAATTACATTAAAACAAATATAATGTATTTTATCCTTAATTGAATCAAGGATTTTAACACTTAATCTAAGATATAACAGTTATTCTTTCTTACCCATTCCTGAGGACATTCTTTTTTCAAGAAACCTTAAAAAGAACCTTCTAAGTTGCCAAAACCTGATAAACTAAGGAAAATTTAAGCATTTTGTTACAATTGTCACTAAGTCCACACATATTTTAAATAAGATTACTATGAGTAAAAAAGATATTGTTATCTCTCCTTCTATCTTATCCGCTGACTTCAGCCGTTTAGGAGATGAGATTAAAGCCGTTGATGAAGCCGGTGCAGACTGGATTCACGTTGATGTAATGGATGGTCGTTTTGTCCCCAATATTACCATTGGGCCTTTAATTGTTAGTGCCATTCGTCCTTATACCAAAAAACCCTTGGATGTTCATTTGATGATTGTTGAACCTGAGAAGTATGTAGAAGATTTTGCCAACGCTGGGGCAGATATTATTTCTGTTCATGCCGAACATAACGCTTCCCCTCACCTACATCGCACTCTCTGTCAAATTAGAGAGTTAGGTAAACAGTCTGGAGTTGTTTTAAATCCTTCTACTCCTTTAGAGTTAATTGAGTATGTTATTGATGTTTGTGACCTTGTTTTGATTATGAGTGTTAACCCCGGTTTTGGTGGTCAAAGTTTTATCCCCGGAGTTGTACCCAAAATTAAAGCCTTACGTCAGATGTGTGATGATAAAGGTTTAGATCCTTGGATTGAAGTTGATGGTGGTTTGAAGCCCAATAATACTTGGCAGGTTTTAGAGGCTGGAGCCAATGCTATTGTAGCTGGTTCAGCGGTGTTTAAAGCTCCTGATTATGCCCAAGCTATCGAAGGTATCCGTAACAGCAAACGCCCTGAGAAAGAATTGGTTAACGCTTAGAAAGTTTTGCCATACCAATTTTTTAGTCTATGGTTAGTTAGTATCTCCCCTGTTAGGGGAGACAACGCAAAACACCTTACTTCTGAGAAACAAATTTAGAACCAAAGGTGAGCAGTTTAAACCACAACTTAGGATTACTTTCTTTTAACCATTTACTTTGTTTGTCCAACCAAGGATTAAACCAACGACTAAAAAGAAGATTCTTGAAAGCATCAAAAGTAAACTTAGCATAGGAACCCATCCACAGAATTATATCTTTTGTTCCTGCCATCTGCCATATCCACCACAATAATGGCGGATTTTTGCGAGCCGCTTTTAGAGCTAATCGATTAAAAGTAAGCCAATCCGTGCGATCCTTAATAAAGGTATCTGCGGTTTCGGGTTCATCAGCTAATAAGCCAAAAAAAGTATTTAGCATAGCGTTAACTCTTTGAGGAGGTAAGGTTTTATGGGTAGGTACCATCATTCCCTTAGAAAATAGCCATGTTACAGCGATATTACTTTGATAGGCTTTGATTCGATTTAAAGATTCTCCGTCTAAAAGGTCATTTTTGAGAGCCTTGTCAAGAAGATTGGTTAAACGCCCCAAATTACGTACCAAAGAGCCAAAACCTGTAAATACTAGGGGAGATTGTAAAGAAGCAGAATCACCGATCGCAATTAGCCGATTTGTCGCAATTTTACGGTCATTTTCCCCCACAGTAAAACGTCCAGGAATATAACCAAAAGTTGGTTTTTTCCAGGTCAATTTATCCATATTACAACGACGATATTCAGGTAAAATATTGAAAAAATCTTCATACATTTCCAACAAAGAACCGGGATTATCTGGGTGTACTTGATGATAGTGAAATAAATAAATAGTAAGCTCATTTCCCTCTGCCGGAAATAATTCCCAAATTAATTGTCTTCCCCTCGAAATATCCCCATGAGAAAATAAAACATCACCATAGGTACGATCCCAAACCTCAGGTTCAAAACCCTCAAGCATAGCCCCCACCGTAGGACAAACACTGTCAAAAGCCCTCTTTCCAGCCATTTGCCAAGCGATAGGAGAAGCCGTACCCATCGCATCAACTAATAATCTTCCCGTAGCTTCTCTCTCTTCTTCCGTAACCAAATTAGTAGCTTTTACAGTAACTAAATCCGTCCCTATTGTTGCCTTTTCAAAATCTGTTTGATCCCAAATTTGTGCACCATATTTAATTAGTTTTTTACCGCAAAGTTCTAATAACTTATTAGTATCAATGGCAATATTTAGTACATTAGGAGTATGTAAAATATTTGCCTTTAAGTTATCTGGATTATTACTATCAAAAAACTTACTAAAACCGTCTTCATACTCAGCCGCAATAATATATTCAAACTCCTTTTTCGTAAATAAACCTAAATCAATTAAGACCTGAAATTCAGCACGAGAAATATTCCACTCTCGGTTCATTCTGCCAAATTTTAACCGCTCAATTAATAATACATCATAGCCTAACTTTGCCATTAAAGCCGCATGAATAGCACCGAGCGCACCTCCCACATAGATTAAATCATAATCAGCTTTTCCCTTACTTTTGTCTTGAAAAATAACGGGCTTAATTTGATAATTATTTTCACTGTTACTATTATTTTGGACACTTTCACGCCATTTTTTTTCCCACCAATAAACCCGATTTAAGTCATACTCTCCCTGGGGCATTTTTTGGAAATATTTGACCGTTTGGGGATAATAATCCTTAAGTGCTTCAAAAATTGATTGATTACTCAAATCTATTTCTGGTAAATCAGGATATTGATTAGGGAATTTTAGAGCAATAGCTTTTTTTAACTCCTGTTTTACTTTTCTTTCCTTTCCCGAAACCTTTTTACCCCAACGAAACATTTTTAAATAGGTTGTCCGTTGCAATGACCAAACAAAAATTGACAGCTGACTGTTTTGGGCCAATTCCAAGCGAATACCATCGGGAGTATTAATTTTTTTTGTACCCATAGGAGATTGCCAAGATTGCTGCAACCACCGACATACATCTTGAGTTTGTGGATGGGGAATTTCTAAATATAATAAGGGTTTTAAGTCCATTTCTATAAAAAATTTTATACTATTTTTTCTATTTACTCTCTATTATTGCTGATTCTCGAATTAGTGTACAATAAAACAACAATCTCCTACCAAGACGGAGTGGAAATGACTATCAGAATAAATCCTTGTAATTATCGATGACGGTGATTACAACAATCTGGCGAGTAAGTCTTAATTATTAATGTCCAAATTTTAAAATGTTGAATACTGTAATAGCAAAAAATAACTCTAATGTAAACTCCAACCTAAGGACGAAGTATCCCATTGTCGAAACTTTCCATTCGCTTCAAGGAGAGGGATTTTGGTATGGTATGAACGCTTTTTTTATTAGATTAGCTGGTTGTGATGTGTTTTGTCCTTGGTGTGATCAAAAGGAAACATGGTCAATGAAAAAATATCCTTTGTTAACCGTAGAAAGTATTATTGACAAAGTAAAAATAACCAATGCTCCCATAGTTATTATTACAGGCGGTGAACCTTTATTACATGATCTTAATTCTTTGACCATTGAACTAAAAAAAATTGGAAAAAAAGTTCACTTAGAAACCTCTGGTACTCATCCTTTTAGTGGTAGCTTTGATTGGGTTACTTTTTCCCCCAAACCCTACAAAAAAATCCACGAAAGTATCTATGCTCAAGCCAATGAGCTAAAAGTAATTGTTGCTAATCAGGAAGATTTGTTGTGGGCAAATTCCCAGGCGAATCAAGTTTCTGATGATGTTATTTTATATTTACAGCCTGAATGGAATAGCCCCCAAAGTCAAGGTTTAATTTTTGAATATATCAAACAAAATCCTCAATGGCGTTTGAGTTTACAAGCTCATAAATTTATGAAAATAAGATGATAATATTCAATGTTTTTCCCTCTATAAAAAGAAAGATTCAGCCCTAATTACTCATCGACAGGGAGGGGGTGGTAGATACCGGCTTTACTTGGGGTTTAATGACTCTTAAACTAGGGAAAAGGAAATGATTTTCTTCTACGTACTGTGCTCCGA
>PXEJ01000064.1 GCA_003566215.1 Cyanobacteria bacterium T3Sed10_376R1m
TGGGCAGGTAAAACTGGTACGTAATATTCAGAATACATTAATGAACTCTTATTATGCAAAACTGTTGGCCACAAGACGTGTTACTCAGGATAACAAGGGTAAGAAAACTGCGGGTGTGGACGGAATTAAAATTCTAAAAGCGCCAGGACGTTTAGCCTTTGTTTCCAAAGTAGGTCTTAATGGCAAAGCTAAGCCGCTCAGAAGGATTTGGATTAACAAGCCAGGAAAAGCTGAAAAGCGTCCACTTGGTATTCCTACCATAGCTGACAGAGCTAATCAAGCACTTTTTAAACTGGCCTTAGAACCAGAATGGGAAGCTAAGTTTGAACCCAATAGCTTCGGTTTTAGACCTTGTCGCAACTGTCACGATGCGGTCAAACAGATCTACTTGTCCATTAATAAAAAGCCCAAGTACGTCCTTGATGCTGACATTAAGAAATGTTTTGACAGAATTGATCATGGCAAACTACTAAAGAAACTTGCTTTTAGTAAGGGTAAAATGCACCAGCAGGTTAAAGCGTGGCTAGAATCTGGGGTAATTGACCAAAATGTTTTCAGGACTACTGAAACAGGGACTCCTCAAGGTGGAGTGATTTCACCTCTTCTAGCCAACATAGCGCTGACTGGTATGGAAGATATGTTAAAACAACTTATGAATGCGATTATATTACGGACTCCAAATGGAGCTAGCATGGGAAGTAGAGATAAAAAAAGATCGCTATCGTTTATACGGTATGCAGATGATTTCGTAGTAATGCATTATGATAAAGATGTTATCCTTAAATGTAGAGAAGCGATTCAAGCTTGGTTAAGCGGTATTGGACTCGAACTTTCCGAAGAAAAAACCCGTATGACCCATACCTTGGAGTTATCCGAAAAAGAGAAAGTTGAATTTGGTGTTACATACCCAGGTTTTAACTTTCTTGGTTTTACAATAAGGCAGTTTCGATCTAAATATGGTGGAGGCAAGATTAAAGGTGGCTTCAAAACACTAATTGTGCCTTCTAAGGAGAAATGCGAAAGCTACCAGCGAAAACTGGGCTTAGAAATCCGAAAGAACCGTAACGTAAGTCAAGAAGTTTTAATTAAAAAATTGAACCCAATCATCAGTGGTTGGTCCCGTTATTTTGGTAGATCGGACGCAATTACGTGTAAAACGTTGCAGAAAATGGATTTCCTACTTTATTTAAAATTAAGAAGATGGGCTAAACGCGCGACAAAAAGTGCGTCGTCTGGCTTCTTAAAATATTGGAAGCGCCATGACGGTCGTTGGGAATTCATGACTCCATCTGGAATAAGATTGGACAAGCATAGTGAGTATGCTGACAGTATAAAAAAATATAACAAGGTTATAGGCAATTCTAGTCGTTATGATGGCAATGAGATATATTGGGCAACGCGCTTAGGCTCAAGCCCCTTTATGTCAAAGAGCCAAGCATGGCTTCTACGAAAGCAAAAGGGCCGCTGTAATTTATGTAATCTTCCCTTTGTGGAAGAGGATATTCTTGAGACAGATCATATTATTCCGCTATCCGATGGTGGAATGAAGGCTTCTCATAATATTCAACTATTACATAGACATTGCCATGACCAAAAAAAAAACCCAGCCCCCGTTCTTAATGAATCGGGGGGTTTCGCCTGACCGTTCTTAGGAGTTCCGTGACCAGGATAGCATTTGCTGAGTAGCCGTATGATGCGAAAGTATCACGTACGGTTTCGGAAGAGAGGCGGGTATGGTAACAGACCCGTCGACTCGTCTCTTAGAATTATTTCGTGACCCACGTACAGGTAAAACAGCTTTAGACCTTCCAAAAATCTTTGGGATTCATTTATTCTTATCAGGTCTTGTATGCTTCGGTTTTGGTGCATTCCACACTACAGGGGTTTTTGGTCCAGGTATTTGGGTTTCTGATCCATATGGTTTAACAGGGAGTGTTCAAGGGGTTTCTCCTTCTTGGGGAGCTGATGGTTTTGATCCTTATAACCCAGGTGGTGTGCCAGCACACCACATTGCTGCTGGTATTTTAGGGATTTTAGCAGGATTATTTCACTTATGTGTTCGTCCATCAATCCGTTTATACTTCGGTTTATCAATGGGTAGTATTGAATCAGTATTATCAAGTAGTATTGCTGCTGTATTCTGGGCTGCTTTTGTTGTCGCAGGGACTATGTGGTATGGTTCTGCAGCAACTCCAATTGAATTATTTGGGCCAACACGTTACCAATGGGACCAAGGTTTCTTCCAACAAGAAATTCAAAAACGAGTTCAAACGAGTTTAACATCAGGTTCTTCACTTGATCAAGCATGGTCTCAAATTCCTGAGAAATTAGCTTTCTATGATTATATCGGTAACAACCCTGCGAAAGGTGGTCTTTTCCGTACAGGTGCAATGAACAGTGGAGATGGAATTGCTGTAGGTTGGTTAGGTCACGCATCGTTTAAAGACCAAGATGGGCGCGAATTATTCGTTCGTCGAATGCCGACTTTCTTTGAAACTTTTCCTGTTGTCTTACTGGATAAAGACGGCGTTGTGCGTGCAGATGTTCCTTTCCGTAAAGCTGAATCAAAATACAGTATTGAACAAGTTGGTGTTTCTGTAACTTTCTATGGTGGTGAACTTGATGGTTTAGCTTTCACAGATCCTGCTACTGTTAAAAAATATGCTCGAAAAGCTCAATTAGGTGAAATTTTCGAATTTGACCGTTCAACTTTACAGTCTGATGGTGTATTCCGTAGTAGTCCTAGAGGTTGGTTTACATTTGGTCATTTATCGTTTGCACTTTTATTTTTCTTTGGTCATATTTGGCATGGTGCTCGAACTATTTTCCGTGATGTTTTTGCTGGGATTGATGACGACGTTAACGACCAAGTTGAATTTGGAAAATACAAAAAACTTGGTGACCAATCATCTCTTCGTGAAGCTTTCTAATTTAATAAAAATGGATTTCGTTTTTTGGACTAATCTTTTTCAAAAAATCAGAATCGGAAAAATCCGCCTCGTTTTTTCCCTTTGCTCTCGTTTGTCTTTTAGGCAAGCCTAACTTTTTTTTCTAAAAAAAGAAAGCAAAGGGTTATTTTCTGTTAAAGGACTGATTCCGCAAAGGTTTCTTATAGCCTTCTCTTATAATTTGAGGTGCAGGGTTATTTTTTTGCCTTAAAATGCGTCGATCCATTAACTAGAGAAGAGGGGGATTCGGGAAAAAAGATTGATAAAAATTTTTTAATTTGGTTTTACTAACATTTATTCATTAAAATAAAAAATCAATTGAAAAAGTTAACAAGATGAGCTTAGAATTTCTTCAAGCAAAAGAATTTTTTTTCTTAGTTAAAAAAAAATTTGTATTAATGTTCAAATCGTATAAAAAAAAAGTCACCGTTTTATGGAAGCTTTAGTTTACTCTTTTTTATTAATTGGAACTTTAGGAATTATTTTTTTCGCTATTTTTTTCAGAGAACCTCCACGTATTGCAAAATAATTTAATCATTGATTAAATTAAAACAGGTTCGTTTTTATTATTTGGGATTTCTTTTTTTTTAACCCACTAAAATATTAGTTGGAATAAACCTCTTGTTTTTTTTAGGAACTCAAGCGCTCTCCAAAGTGCCCTTTGGGTTCCTAAAAAAAAAACAAAAGAACTCGGCTAATCTACAGAAGGTTAGAAAAAAGAAATCCCAAATAATCATTTCATTAAATAAGTGTTAATCTTCATGTTCTTCAAATGGATCACGAAGTTTTTTAGACGGCGGTCCAAAACTAACATAAACTGAATAACCAGTGGCACTTAATAAAAGAAACCATAAAAAGAAGGTAAAGAAAAAAGCAGGACTTTCCATTTTAGTTTAAAAATATAGAACAAAAATATTCTCCAAATAGAATAATATTACATAAAGTCAAAAATATATAATTTTTTCAAAAAAATGGCAACAGGAAATCAAGAACCAGGAATCGTTACTCCATTAGGCACACTTTTACGTCCTTTAAACTCAGAAGCAGGTAAAGTATTACCAGGTTGGGGAACAACAGTTTTAATGGCTGTTTTTATTCTTTTATTTGCGGTATTTTTATTAATTATTCTTGAAATTTACAACAACTCTTTAATTATTGATGGTGTAACAAATAGTTGGTTATCATTAGCTAAATAAAATCAAAATGGCGTTAGTTTTTTTCTAAAATTTATAAGCAAAAAGGTTTGTTATTAAAAACAAACTTAGACTTAGATTTCGAAGACTAACGCCATTTTGATTTTTATATTGATTTAACAAATTGATATTGGATAATAAGTCTAATTGAGACGAAAAAAAGGTCCGCCTCGTCTTGTTTATAAAATTTAGCTTATTTTCGGAAACACAGCTTGAGTTTATAAGCCTAAGAATAATTTTGACTGGTTTTTTTTGTTTTTTATTTCCACAAGGGGCACTTTGGAGTTAAAGAATCCGCCAAAATCCTACTTTTTAGGTAAAGCCTAACTTAAAAAAATCTTTTTATAATTTTCCCCTATAAGGCAGAACTCTAGGCAAACAAGAATTAAAATTCTTTTTATTTTTTAGTCGACACTTTATAACGTTAATCACTCCCTTTTGGATTTGTCAAATAAAAAAGCGACAAAAAGATTTATTTTATTAGCTTGGTACACTAGGTGGCCAATTTATTAAAAAACAGAAGGAAATCGATCGTCTAAAATGCGGTTTCCAATAGGCACTTAATAATATCTCTTGTGAAATAAAGAGGTGGAAGAAATAAACCCAAAGATCAAAAGCCGGATTGAATGTTTTTTACACAATGAAATAATTTTTATCGTATAATAAAAAATAACTTATAGCACATAAATCGTTGAAAAATAATCTAAGCTTAGCTTAGGAGGAGTTAATTATGGCCGGGAAACCAGTAGAACGTCCTTTTTCGGATATTTTAACAAGTATTCGTTACTGGGTTATTCACAGTATTACAATTCCTGCTTTATTTATTGCAGGTTGGCTTTTTGTTAGCACAGGTTTAGCTTATGATGTTTTTGGGACACCAAGACCAAATGAATATTTTACAGAAACTCGCCAAGATGCTCCATTAATTACGAATCGTTTAAACGCTTTAGAACAAGTTAAAAGTCTTTCTCAACAATAATTGATTTATTATGTTTTCTTAGGTTCTGCTCTTTTAAAAAAGCAGAACCTAAGAAAATCTCTTCTTTTATCAAAAAAACTCCGGGTGCTTTTTGCCTAAAAGGTAAAAGCAGCAAAAATCCATAATAAAAATAAGAAATCTCGACGTTTAGTTATCCAGGAATTCATTTGGAGAGATGGAAGCTTATCATATTTTAAAGAATTATCTTTTAAGTGAAGCGTGCGTTTTTTAAAAGAACAAAATAAAACCCTGAGAAAAACCAATAGACCTTTAAGGAGCGGCTCCAACTTAAAATAGCTAAGGGAATAAAAAGAAAAATTTTGGCCTAATAATGCCAAAAAGACAGAAGGATTTTAAGTGAGGTTAACTATTGCATGACAATTAAATTCTAAAATAAGGGATAGCAGCTGGTAAAAAAGCATCGTCTTGAATTTTTTATCGGATTTTGACTTCGGTAAAAATCCCTGAGCTTAAAATGAAAGTATTTTGAAGTCGATTAAAAATGAATTTGGAAA
>PXEJ01000262.1 GCA_003566215.1 Cyanobacteria bacterium T3Sed10_376R1m
AAATGTTTTAACTTCTTTAAGTATTTTCTTGGGTGTTTATACTTTACTTTTCTTTTCTGGACTATATTTTGCTAGTCGTATTATTGCAAAAGGACCTGATTTTGATTTAGCTTTACCGGGGGCAAAAGAAGATATTCCTTTAGAAGTTAACCCTGCGACACATGTTCCTGATAGTCGCCCAGTTAATTAATAATTAGGGTTTGAGTGTTAGGTTTTTTATTTTTTAATTCTTTTACGAGGTTTGCTACTAATGGACTCATTAAACTCTTTTTTACCTCTCGTGTGGTTTGCTATTTTGGCTTTATTCTTGTTTATGTATGTGATGCTCGATGGTTTCGATTTAGGGGTGGGTATCCTTTCCCTGACTTCTTCTACGGAGGAAAGACGAGATATTTTGATGACCAGTTTAAGTAATGTCTGGGATGCTAATGCTACTTGGTTAATTTTGATGGGGGGTAGTTTATTTGGGGCTTTTCCCCTTGCCTATGGGACTATTTTAAGTTCTTTATATATTCCGATTATGATTATGGTAATCGGTTTAGTCTTTCGTACAGTGGCTTTTGAGTTTCGGGAAAATTCTCAAAAAAAGTTTTTCTGGAATCTCGCTTTTAGTCTTGGTAGTTTTGTGGCAACTTTAGGGCAAGGGTTTGCTCTAGGAGGTGTTATTGAGGGAATTAATGTGGATGCTACTGGACATTTCATTGGTTCTACTTGGGATTGGTTAAATTGGCGTACAATCATTGTGGCTTTAACTTTGATTCAGGGTTATGTTTTAATTGGTTCTTGTTATCTGATTATGAAAACCTCTGGTAGTTTACAAGAAACCCATTATAAAACTGCTAAAATTGCTTCGGTTACTACTTTTTTAGGTGCGATCGCAATTACTGCTGTAACGCCAATTTTTTCCTTGTTTGCCAGAGACAGATTATTTGATGGTTATTTTTTGTATGTTTTTAGTACGATTCCTATAATTGGATTAGTATTAACTATTTTGCTTTTTATTAGCTTGAATAAAAAGCAGGAAAAAACTCCTTTTATTTTGACAATCTTGATTTTTCTATTGACTTTTGTTGGACTTGCTTTAGTTGTTTTTCCTTATATTATTCCCCCAAGTGTGACAATATTTCAAGCAGCAGCTTCCCCTAGTTCTCTAGTTTTTATGTTAATCTTTATCGGTTTTTTAATACCAATTATGTTATTTTATAACATTTATAACTACTTTGTTTTTAGAGGAAAAATTACTGCAGAATAATTATCAATTAAGTTTTTTACTTTAATGTTTTTGAGCAATTATTACACGGTGACGAGGACTAATGGGGACAATTTTAGGTTGAGAAAAACCTATTTTAATTAATTCTTTTTCTATGTCAAAGGAGAAGTATTGATCTAAATAAGGTTCAGTGCTTTTGAGTAAAGTTAAGACATAACGGGGCATTTTTTTATAAACTTCTGATTGGGGATTCATATCCATTATTCCTAAGTAACCTCCTTTTTTTAGTAGTTTATAGCTTTCTGCCAAGATATTTAAGGAGGCATCTTGGGGTAATTCATGAAACATTAAAAAGGAAGAAATTAGGTCAAAGGATTCGGGTGACAATGTAGTTTCTTCGGCTTTGCTGTGATGCCAATTAATCTGATAGTTTTTCTGTTGAGCTTGATAATTGGCGACGGCTAAAAAGTAGGGAGATAAGTCTAATCCTACGATTTGAGCTTCTGGATAAATTTCTTTGAGGATAAAGGTGCTTAAACCCGTGCCACATCCACTATCTAAGATATTTTCAAGAGATTTAGTTATTTCTTGTTGTAATACTTCATGGTATTTTTTGCGTAAAGTGCGATCGCCACTTAGCTGAGGTTCTTGGGAAAAGATAGTAGAATGAACACTATAAGCCGCTGATTCCAACTCCCAAGCGGCATCCCAACCTAGATTGCCATTATCATAGGCATGGAAAGATTTGAGGTAATAATCAGGATATTTTAAATGGGGGTTTTCTACTTGTTTTAGATCATCATTCCAATCACGACCTTGAAGAGTCGTCATGTTTTTATGCCAATTTACCCCAATCTTATTTGCCCTGTCAATAATCATTTTTCTCGCCCGACTTCTTGCAAAATTAGCAAGGGGCTTAATACTTAATAAAGTGTTAATTAAACTGGTGGTAATATCTTTTTCTTTATTAAAGGTTTCTTGACTAATCATTTTTATTATATATTCCACAAAATAAGGGGTCATAAATAACCCCTTAAAGTATAATCTGCCATTACAAGACTAAAAAGAAAATCTTATTATTTTTTAATCAATCGTAGGATTCCCAAATCATTATTAAATAGTGTAATTTTTAAATTTCCTTTTCCCATGGCTAAAATTTATAAATATTTGTAAATGAACCATAATTTTAATCATCATCAATAGCAAACTATAGAAAGAAGTCACGGATTACGGAGATATTTTTCCATGAAATTAGCTTACTGGATGTATGCAGGACCCGCCCACATTGGCACGTTACGGATTGCCAGTTCTTTTAAAAATGTCCATGCTATCATGCACGCACCCCTCGGAGATGATTATTTTAATGTCATGCGTTCGATGTTGGAAAGAGAGAGGAATTTTACCCCCGTTACAGCTAGTGTAGTCGATCGCAACGTCCTTGCTAGGGGTTCACAAGAAAAAGTAATTGATAATATTGTTAGAAAAGATCAAGAAGAACATCCCGACTTAATTGTCTTAACTCCCACCTGTACCTCCAGTATTTTACAAGAAGATTTAGCCAATTTTGTGAGCCGAGCTCAACTTAACTCAGTGGGAGATGTTATGTTGGCAGATGTAAACCATTATCGCTACAACGAACTACAAGCAGCCGATCGCACTTTACACCAAATCGTTAAATTTTACATCGAAAAAGCAGAAGCCAAAGGAAAAATCAATACCGAAAAAAGTGCTAAACCCTCTGTAAATATCATCGGTATTTCTACCCTCGGATTCCACAATAACCATGACTGCCGAGAATTAAAGCAGTTAATGAGGGAATTAGACATCGAAATCAATATGATAATTCCCGATGGCACTAATGTTGAGGATTTAAAAAATTTACCCCGGGCTTGGTTTAACCTTCTCCCTTATCGAGAATTAGGGTTAATGAGTGCAGAATATTTACAGGAAAAATTTGATCAACCCTATGTGGATATAACTCCCATGGGAGTGGTAGAAACTGCCCGTTGTATTCGTAAAATCCAAGAAGTAATTAACGCCCAAGGGGCAAAGGTTGATTACGAAGACTTTATCGAACATCAAACCCTCCATGTATCAGAGGCAGCATGGTTTTCTCGCTCCATTGACTGCCAAAACCTCACCGGAAAAAAAGCTGTTGTTTTTGGTGACAATACCCACGCCGCCGCCATGACCAAAATTTTAACCCGTGAAATGGGAATTCATGTGGTTTTAGCTGGTACTTATTGTAAGTATGATCAAGAATGGTTTAAAAAAGAAGTAAGTGAGTATTGCGATAATATTCTTATTAGTGAAGATAATGGAGAAATAGGAGATGCGATCGCAAAACTTGAACCATCTGCTATCTTTGGTACACAAATGGAGCGCCACGTCGGTAAACGGTTAAATATTCCCTGTGGTGTCATTGCTGCCCCCATCCACATCCAAAACTTCCCCATCGGTTATAAACCTTTTCTAGGTTATGAAGGGACAAACCAAATCACCGACTTAGTTTACAACTCTTTTACCTTGGGCATGGAAGATCATTTATTAGAAATTTTTGGAGGTCATGATACCAAAGAAGTGATTACCAAAGGTATCTCCGCCGGTTCAGACTTGAACTGGAATAGAGAAGCCCAAGGGGAATTAAACAAAGTACCGGGGTTTGTGCGCGGTAAGGTAAAGCGTAACACAGAAAAGTTTGCGCGCGATCGAGGTTTTAATGAAATTACCCTCGAAGTTATGTATGCCGCCAAAGAAGCTGTAGGTGCTTAGTTTATTCTTTAAAGTATATTTCTTTGATAGTCTGATTTGCCCCCAGTTTTAGAGACTAACTGTATTGATTCGATTGTTATAGATTTTTGTAAGGCTTTTGCCATGTCATAAAGGGTTAATGCGGTTACGGATACTGCTGTTAATGCTTCCATTTCTACCCCTGTTTTCCCTTTTGTTTTAACCTTGGCTTTAATGTGATAACCACATAAATCTTCGTCAGCAGTAATCTCTATTTCAATTTGTTGCAAAGGCAAAGGATGACATAAAGGGATTAAGTTTGATGTCTGTTTCGCCGCCATTATCCCCGCAATTTTAGCGGTGGCGATAACATCTCCCTTCGGAGCATTTCCTGCTTCTATTTCCCTGAGAGTGTCTAATGACATTAAAACTTGCCCAGATGCGATCGCACTTCTAACTGTCACCTTCTTATCTGAAACATCCACCATGTAAACATCACCCTCTTGAGTGAGATGAGACAATTTTTGTAATGAATTTTCTTGCATTTTTCGACAGTATTTGTTAATATAGTTAAGTGTTTGAAATAAGGGTGTGTAGCTTAGTGGATTAGAGCGGCTGACTACGGATCAGCAGGTCGGGGGTTCGAGTCCCTCCACGCCCGTGTTATATAATTGTGTCTTTAACAAAAAAAAGCCTGATTAAATTCAGGCTTCAAAGGTTATTACTCATAGATTTTGGTTGGGATAACTAAAATATTAAGCGTGGGTAATGTCACAGGTTAAAGGACATGAAGCATATAAAGGAAGCACCGCTGAGTTACGCTCATTTTCATGCAACCAACCAAGCCAACTGACTTCGTGGGGGTGAACTCCTTTAAAAGTTAAAAACAAAGAGCTTAACACAATAGCGATAGTCGTACCACCAAAAATACTTCCTGTAACAATTACGATCGCACTTGCTGGTAAGATAGACTGTAAAACCACCGCACCTAAAACTCCCACTGTCATCATTACCACTACCACAGGAAAGCCCACCACTAAAAAGCAAACCGTGAGGGTAAATGTCCAGAGAAGAAAGCTTTTAACAACTGCTAAAAGGTAATTATTCTGCCAACTGCTTTGATTGGATATTTGCATTACGAGGTACTCCTTTAAATATATTATTAACGACAACAAACCACTGAAAACTTTTTTTTTTGGATAAATAGCTTCAGTGTCTAAGATTTATCTTGCATACTGTCAGTATAAGATACCTAAAACGGAAATAAGTAAATTTGTAATATTTTGTTACGTAATTTTTAATAAATTATGATAATAACTTAGCTATTATCCTTGTTGCCATTGAATTTCGCTTTATTTAGCATCTTAATGCTCTTTTTTGTTACATATCTTAATACAACCCTGTTTTTCTCTCAGACTACACCCATTCGGTCTAAAATTTTTCATGGAAAAAGATGCTAAAGAAAACCAATGTCAAGAAAGGTATATTTAGCAAATTATTTTAGTAGTGAAGATAAAGTGACATTGAGGCGATCGCACTTACTATGGAAAATGTCACGTGGATGGAATGTAAAAAATAGTGCTCTTGCCGTAGAAATTAGTTATTTTTACGCTAAACAAATAATTATACAAAAACTATAAAATTCTGTTACTTAAATAACTGTTTAATTTTTATAGATAATTCGGGGTAACT
>PXEJ01000150.1 GCA_003566215.1 Cyanobacteria bacterium T3Sed10_376R1m
AAAAATAAGCACTATCGTTTGATAGGCTAAGGTTATCTTAAATCCATAGGGATTATTGGTTATCTATTATCATGAAATTATTAAACAATCTTTACATTTGCTCGGATTTACAAAAAAGGAAATGGCCATACTTCCACTGTTCCTCAGTACAAGTCTCGTTGAATAATTGATAATTATCGTAACAAAAATTGATTAAAAGTTTAGAAAAAGTGAGTTATGTTAATCGTTGAACCTATTAACCCTGTACAATTAGATTTGTTTTATAGAGTAACTGTCAGAGTCTTTTTTTATGGAATTAGCTTAATGGGAAAACATCAAAATATAACTATTTCGGAGATTTGATGGAAAATAATTTGGGAAAAGTACCTTTTGTGGATTTGTCTTGGCAAAATAATCCTTTATTGTCTGAAATTGATTCCGCCATGAGGGATGTAGTTAGAAGAGGAGATTTTATTTTAGGAGCAGAGGTTAGGGAGTTTGAAGAAAGCTTTGCTCAAGCTTGTGGGGTAAGGTATGGGATGGGAGTTGGCAGTGGTACAGATGCGATCGCCCTTGGACTGAGAGCTTGTGGTATATTACCAGAAGATGAAGTTCTTGTTCCAGCGAATACCTTTATCGCTACAGTTATCGGCGTAATATTGGCAGGGGCGAAACCCGTCTTAGTAGATTGTGACATTAATACTGCCCTAATAGATTTAGAATTAGCTCAAAAGGCAGTAACAAAAAAAACAAAAGCAATTGTTCCAGTGCATCTGTATGGACAGATGGTTTGCCCAAATCAACTAAAAAACTTTGCTCAAAATAACAATCTAATTATCTTTGAAGATGCAGCCCAAGCCCACCTCGCCCAAAGAGAAGGCAAAAATGCAGGTAGTATTGGTTTAGCCAGTGGTTTTAGTTTTTATCCTAGTAAAAATTTAGGCGCTTTCGGTAACGGAGGAATGGTGGTAACAGATAATCCAGAAATCGCCCAAAAAGTTCGCAGTTTTAGAAATTATGGGGCACCAAAAAAATATTATCATCAAGACTACGGAACTAACAGCCGTTTAAACACCTTACAAGGTGCTGTGTTAAAAATAAAGTTACCCTACCTAGAAACTTGGAATAATTGGCGTAATCAAGCGGCAAAAAAGTATGATCATTACTTACAACCATTAGCAGAATATGGTGTTACTCCCATTAAAAATATGACTCAAAAAGGGCATATTTATCATCTTTATGTTATCAACGTTAAGCCACAGGGTAGCCATAACCGAGATTATATACAAAAAGAATTAGCACAATTAGGTATTGAAACGGGAATTCATTACCCTATACCTTGCCACTTGCAACCTGCCTATTCTTTTCTCGGTTATCGACGGGGAGATTTTCCCAACTCAGAAAAACTTTGTAGTAATATTTTATCTTTACCCATGTACCCCGGCATTGAAGATAGTCAATTACAATTAGTGGTGGATAATTTATTTAAAATAGTAGGAAAATGATCAAAAATTATGAAGTTTTATGACTACTTAACTTTATAGAAACTTTATATTAATGTTTAAGGTGTCTTACCTGTTTTTCAAAAATAATGTTTTAGAATTGACTAAGTTATGAGAAAAAATTTAATAAAGATGAAATTAAGTAATAAATTTTCACTCAAGTATCTTGAAAATAAGATTCAATATTTAATTATTGTTCTTTTAAGCATTATGTATGGCCCTATTTTGTGGCATTGGTATGATGGTTGGCTCAATAAAAGTATTGGTATTGAACATGAATATTTTAGTCATGGGCTAATTGGTATCCCTTTTGCGTTTTATTTAGTTTGGCTAAATAGACAAAAATGGAATGATATTCCTTCTAAATTTAAAAATGAAGGTCTTTTTTTTCTTGCCTTAGGAGGTATTTTTTTCCTAACAGGAGTACCAGAATTTGTTAATTTTTCCTTTCCTTTAATATTATTCGGTGTTTGTTATTTTTTGAAAGGTAAACAAGGAATAAAATTATGTTGGTTTCCCTTTGTTTTAATTCTTTTCGCTACTCCCAATTCAATTCCCTATTTGATTACTCCCTATAGTTTAGGGTTACAAAAACTTATTGCGACATTATCGGGTTTTTTACTGTTTCATTTAGGTTTTGATGTGGCGGTTAATGGAATTTATATTACTGTTAATAATCGCTTGGTTGAGGTTGCTCCCTACTGTGCAGGATTAAAAATGCTCTTTACGAGTTTATATGTTTCCCTTATGATACTCTATTGGCGTGATTTAATTGGCGATCGCACTCGTTCGATTATGGTCTTAATTGGGGCATCAATAATCAGTGTAGTGGGAAATGTTTTTCGAAATGCAATCCTCGCCTTTTTCCATGGTGCTGAATATGACGGACTCTTTACTTGGTTTCATGATGATTGGGGCGGTAGTCTTTATTCAACCTTTACATTAATGATTATTTTGTGGTTAGTTACATACGTTGAAAAAATGGATCTTCACCGGTTTAAAAACACTAACTCTGCCGAAGAAGAAACCTCAGATGCAGATTTTAGCTTTAAATTTTAAGAAATTTCATGGGGAATAAACAAAACAAGGGTAAATCATCTTTATCAATATTGATATTAACTGGTGTATTGCTAATTATAGTAATAGCTATGTTACCCGGTTATTTTCGTGGAGGAGATTGGAGTTGGCAACAAGAAAAGTCTCCTGCCAATAGTAGATTATTAAACCAGCTTAGACAAGAAGGAATAGTCTTAGAAGAGTGGGAAAACTTGGCACGAAAATCCGTAAGGTTAAGTGGAAAAAACTGGTCATGGCAAACTATGCACAAGGAGGGAAAAAATATTACCCTTTTAATCCATCCACAACCATACTATAAAGATAAGCCCACGGTAGAATGGACTGATTTACAAGGTTTAAATATTAACGCTTCAGTTTGTTTTGGACAAATAGCTGATACTTTGCCCCTTAAACCGTCAGAAATTGGAATTGAATCCTCTGCAAATAGTGTGGAGGAATTAATTAATCATCCAAATGTTACCAAAGAAGAGTTAACAAAAGTATTAAGTTTGTTACCTGACATTTGTTCGGATATTTTTACCATTGGACAGTTTGAAGGAAAAGCAGTTATTTCCCCTCTATCAGATACTAGGGATTGGGATACTGATTCACGGCAAATTATCAGTTTTCAGGATGAGAATGATAATTCTATTAAGGCTATTTTTGAGCGAGGTTGGAATACTAAACAAACTGTGGCAATAGTTAATTGGTATGGTTGGGACTCTGGGGGAGATTATAGACCTAAAATTTGGTTTATCAAAGATTTGAAGGCTCAGTTAAAAGGTGAAAGAGCGGGATGGTATGCTGTTAGTCTAAGAATTAATATTCCTCCTTTAGAAGAAATTGAACCTTGGAAGGAAGAAGCACAACAACTGGCACAAGAAGTACAAAATGCAATCCTTGAAAAAATTACCTTGACTTCTGAGTAAGCAGGATTTGCTTAATAACTCAGAGACTATAAAGATCAAGGGTTAAGACATAATACAACTATCAAAAATAAGGTTTTTTTTACAAAAAAATAGTTAAAAGTGCAAAATTACAGATACTATACCCGGAGAATAAAACCTGATAATTGTCCATTATCAACTCTCCTCACCATGGCACTTTTCGGCAAAGTCTAAATATTTTTAGCCTCTCTTTTGTTGAATATATTAAGAATGGTTAAAAAAAGGTTAAATATCTCTTTAAGTTAGGGACTATTAATTAGAATTAATGTAACACCAATATAGTGTAATTAGTTTTGTGTTGTTTCAATCATATAATGTTAATTAATAACAAATTTCTTGTTTAATTTTGAAAAAAAGATACTAAAACTACCCTTTTTATCTAGTTGATAGTTTTATTCCCTATTCGCAATTTATCAAGAAATACTAATGGTTGCATTATGTATTGAAATTATGACAATCAAATCAAAAAAAACACTATGAACAGAGATTAATTTAACAAAAAAAGATGGGAAAACCAACAGGATTTTTAGAGTTTACTAGGGAATTACCCGTAGATAAAGAACCCCTTGAAAGAATTAAAAATTGGGATGAATTTCATTTACCTTTACCGGAAGAAAGTTTAAAAAATCAGGGTGCTAGATGTATGGATTGCGGTACGCCGTTTTGCCATACAGGGGAATTGATTAGTGGTATGGCTAGTGGTTGTCCGATTAATAATCTGATCCCTGAGTGGAATGACTTGGTTTATCGTGGTTTATGGAAAGAGGCATTAGATCGTCTCCATAAAACTAATAATTTTCCTGAGTTTACTGGTAGGGTATGCCCTGCTCCTTGTGAAGGTTCTTGTGTATTGGGAATCAATAATCCCCCTGTGACGATTAAGAATATTGAATGTACAATCATCGATCATGGTTGGGATCAAGGATGGGTAAAGGCTGAGCCTCCAGAAAAACGCACGGGGAAAAAAGTTGCGATCGTTGGTTCTGGTCCTGCGGGTTTGAGTGCGGCGGCACAACTGAATCGTGCTGGACATTGGGTAACGGTATATGAGAAGTGCGATCGCCCCGGGGGCTTACTCATGTATGGCATCCCTAATATGAAGTTAGATAAGGAAAAGGTTTTGATGCGTCGTATCCGCATCCTTGAGGAAGAAGGGATAAAATTTGTTTGTAACACAGAAATTGGAAAAGATATTAGTGCTTCTGCTTTAGTTAATGACAACGACGCCGTAATTCTTTGTATTGGTGCGGGAAAACCCAGAGATTTACCTATTGAGGGCAGAAATTTAAAGGGTATCCACTTTGCGATGGACTTTTTAACGGCTAATACGAAGGCGGTGCTAAACCATAACGATGATGGCTTAATTTCCGCTGAAGGTAAGGATGTTGTGATTATTGGTGGCGGTGATACGGGAACAGACTGTGTGGGAACTTCTGTGCGTCATGGTTGTAAAAGTGTGGTGCAATTGGAAATCATGCCCAAACCCCCCAATATGAGGGCAAAAAATAATCCTTGGCCGGAATATCCTAAGGTTTATCGTCTTGATTATGGTCAAGAGGAAGCGGCCGCTAAGTTTGGGGATGACCCCCGAGTTTATACCACCACTGCCACCAAATTTGAGGATGATGGTCAGGGTAATCTGAAGGCAGTTCATCTGGTGCAAGTAGCATGGGAACGTAATGCCGATGGACGTTTTATTCCTAACCCCGTGGAAGGTACGGAAAAAATAATTCCGGCTCAGATGGTTTTGTTGGCCATGGGATTTTTAGGCCCTGAACAAATTTTGTTGGAGCAAATGGGTTTGGAAAAGGATCAACGCAGTAATATTAAGGCTAGTCAGGATGATTATGCTACCAGTATTCCTAATGTTTTTGCTGCGGGGGATTGTCGTCGGGGTCAAAGTTTGGTGGTTTGGGCTTTTAATGAGGGCCGTGGTGTTGCTCAGAAGTGCGATCGCTACTTGATGGGTTATAGTGATTTACCAAATTAAGCTTTGTTCATGAAGTTTTTTTGATGAGGGTAGAAAACCAAGAAGAAGAGTGAGAATTAGCCATTTATTTTAATGAATGGCAGAACGAACGTTGCAGATTTTAATCTGCTTTTGATACAATAATTCTAGCCGATAATATAGGTGAAAAACCCTAC
>PXEJ01000350.1 GCA_003566215.1 Cyanobacteria bacterium T3Sed10_376R1m
GAGCTCCTGGACAACAAGGAGCAGCTGGTGGCGAGGGAGGTGGAGGTGATAACTTATTAGCTCAAATAATGGGTGTTTTAACTCAATTTGCTGAACAACTTGCAGCTCTTGCTGGTGGGGGTGGAGGAGATGAGGGTGCAGCTCCTGGAGTTCATCCAGGTCAGATGTATGAAGGATTAGTTAGTAAACCAACAAGTCCTGTTGAGGAAGGATGTATTGTTAGTGACGAAGGATTTTCTAATTGTCCTAATAATGATTGTAGTTTATGTGGAGGAGGAAAGCTGGTAGCAACTGAACAGATTCGTGATTTTGATGAAGAGATAAGTGAAGAAGAAACCTTGCCTCAGGACCAACCACCTGAAGAAAGAACTGAAGAGCAAATAACATAAAAATAAAAATTTTTCAGGAGCATTTAAAAACTCTTTTTTCATGTTTTATGATATGGTGCAAAAAAAGAGCGTGAAAAAATCAAAAGTCACTAAGAATCAAAAAAATAATTCTTCAAATACAATTTATCTACTAACACATCTTTTGGGTTTATTAACTGGATTTTTGGGCCCTTTAATTTTATTATTGTCTGTTGAAGAGGAAGAAGTTAAAAAACATGCAAGAAATGCTCTTAACTGGCAATTAAGTTTATTGGTTTATGCTTTAATAACAATTTTATTAATTTTTGTTGTAATAGGAATATTTTTAATTCCAGTCCTTATAATTTTAGATTTAACTTTTTCAATTATTGCAATGCTAAAGGCAAACAAGGGAGAATTATGGGAATATCCTTTATCAATACCATTTGTTAAAAACAATTAATCGTAAGGTTTATGAATAACTATATCTTATAATTTTAAGGAGGATGATATGAAGATAAAATTTTTTTTGGTGATGATTGTTTTTTTTCTTTTTTTTAGTTCTGTTTATGCTGAGATGAGTGATGTTGAAAAGATAATTTTAAAGCTTCAAAACCTAGATCATTTAATTGAACCTCCTGATGAGAGGACAGCAAGAGAGATTTATGAAGAAATAAGTCTTTCAGAAAAATCAGAGTTATTGGAAAGGGTGGTTGAGGAAACGCTTATAAGGGATTTGTGGGACGAGATTGAAAGTGAGGCAAATAAAAAAGAATTAATTAAAGCAGGTTTAACTGAGAATCAGATTGATGAGCTTTTGGAGGTCTGGGATGAGTTAAGAGAGGAAAGGGATTTTATATTGAAAAAAAAGGATGAGTTAAGTGAAAATGATGAGCAATTGAAATCAAGTTTTGAGAATTATATGGAGGAATATATTAAGGATAATAATCCGCATATTGGTGATTTTGAATTTGAATATGATGATTTAGAAAGATATACACTTGATTATTTTGAGCAGTTAATAGAACCAGAGCATATAAAGGTGAATCAGGATAGAGGTGTTACTTTGATGCTTCCATTAACTGAGCTTCCAATGGGACTGAAAAAAATAATTGTTAATGCAACGCATATTGTTTATGAAAATGATTTTGGTGGGAAATTTCTTGTTAATATTTCAGATGTTTATCCGACCAACACAGGAGACCAAAATGAATGGGAAGTAAAAGGTTTTAAGGATTTAGCTCAGAATCCATATGATGTTTTTATAAATTTTGGGAAAAATAGGAATGGAATTATTTCAACAATTGACGGCGGGTTTATTATTGACAAGAATGCTTTTGTTGAATTAGATAACAGGAGAGGCACAATTTACAGATTAATGGATTTGGAAGACAGGGAAAAGAATTTTATTGTGCTTTATGATAATCAGGTTTATGTTTTTAGAGGAATAATAAATGTTTTGTTTAATTTTGGCTCTTATCAATATAATATAACTGAGGTTACTATTGACAAAACAGGTGTCTTGACTGATGTTTCAGGAAGGCTTAATTATCAACAGAGAGGTTTTAGGGATGAGAGAGGTTCACTTGATGCAAAGCTTTCAGATTATCAAAAAAAGTTTTTAAGTTTAAGAGATGATAATTTATTTCAGGGTGAAAAACTAATGATTGGGAATTTTAATGAGGTGTTGGGAAGGAAATTTCATATTCATAGTGAGCAGGGAATAGATTTTGAGTTAGACACAATAAATCAGGAAATTCATTCAGGTCATCTTGTTATGGAGAATCAGCTTGTTTTTCAGCATGGATTTATTAATGGTCAAAGAAATATTCCTGGTGCCAGCAATGTATTTTTTGATTTAGAAAAAACAAGAATTGGTTCAACGCTTGTTGATTTGAGCAATAAACGGGGAAGCATAAACATGGGAAAGAATTTCATTGATTTTTTTAGTGAAAAGTTCTTTTTTGTTGACAGGTATTTTGGGTATAGATTAAATCCAAGATTCATAAATGAAAGAGGTCTTTTTGGTTGAATTATTCTAATAAGAGTATCTGGTAATAAGTTTACAGATTTCTTCTAAATTTATGAATCTTAATCGCTATGAACTTAGTCAATAGCCTCCCTCCTCGTTACAGCAAAGAATTTAGAAGCAACTATTTGCCTAGGCCTATTAAATTAATTATCCTTATTTTAAGTCGATTTTTTTCTTATGCTAAAAGTTTAAATCTCTAAATACTTTTCCCACCCAGACGGAAGCGCGCTAGTTTTTCGTACAGATAGTCTTGACTTTGTCAAACAGAAAAACTTCTTTTATCCGACAACAAAAACAAAACAACGAAATTAAAATTTCGCACAACAAAGGATAAAAGGATTCGCCCAAATTTTTCTAATTTATTAGGGACACTTTCGCTAAGTTATTAATTTTTACTCACGCATCATTAGGTAAATAAAACTCTGAATAAAAACAATTATTCCGCTGACTATCAGTGTCTCACCCACCCCAATACTGACAAATAAAATTCCAGAAATAAAAACACCTATAGCATTTGCAATATAAAAGTTAATACTGCCAACAGAACCGAGGGAAGCTCTAATTTTAGAATCAGCTATATAGTGCCCTGTACTATCTCCAACAATTTCAGCAATCCCTACAGCAATATTAACTAAAGCCATGATAATAATAGCATAAACAATACCAGAAGACATACCAAACGATATTATAATTAAACTAGATATCATAAAAATGAAAAATAAATAATATCCAAAATTCTTAGAAAATTTTATTTTTCTTAGGATTAATATTACAAATAATGAAACTAAAGCAAAAATACTATTTAACCCAGAAAAATTTTCAGAACTTAATCTCAAAACCTCAACAAACATCAAAGGCACTCCAATCCAAAATATACCCCAGCCAATACCACCAATAAAATCTCCGAGCATTTTTATACGATTACTTTTCCCACCTTTTCCAAAAATAAATTTATAAGATTCCTTAGCTTTAATGAAAGATTTTTTCAAAAAATGACTAGGGATACTTTCAGGTTTGAAATTTCTTTCTTCTCCAAATTTCCACATAGCAAAAAATAAAATCCAGTACATTATACTTCCAAACAGCCAAATTAATCTAAAATTAATCCCGATTATCAAGAGACCCATTAGGCCTCCAAAAATAAATCCACCTTTTTGAAACAAGAATCCTTTTGAGGTTAATTTAATTATCCCATTTTTATTTTTTGCAACTTTTAGATTATCGACTATCCAAGCACTCCCTGCCCCTGTATTAAATGTCCATGCAATCTCTGCAATTATCCAAAAAATAGAGATTATCCAAAAATTTGAGACTAAAAAAATTCCTAAATATGAAATTCCAAACAAGAAAAAGCAAATAAGTAAAGATTTTTTTCTAGAATCATAATCTGCAACAGCCCCTGTGGGAAATTCCATAAAAACGGCTATTAAACTAGAAACTGCAAAAAGAGTAGTAACCCAAAGTACTGGAATACCAATAGAAATAAAATAAAGCAAAGCCATAGTCATAATCAATGTTCTTCTGATTCCTACAGCAAATTTCATTCCTGCCCAAACTGCGACAACTCTTTTTTCCCAAGAACTATTTTTATTTTTCATCGGACTATAATTTTAAATTAAGGTTTCTACATTATAAATATATCGCGAAAGTGTCCATTTTCTTTTTAGAAAAAAGAAACAAAAAGCGCGCGCTTCCTCCCACTCCAAAATAAGAGATTTAAATTTCTTAGCGCAGAAGAAAAACTTGCTACACTTCGTTTCGCATACCGCTTTGCAAGCTCTCACTCACAATATCTTTTTTCGTTCACACGACTTAACATGGGATAAAGAGGAATTTCTTGTAGAAATTCCTAAAATTCTTCTTACAGCTCGTGCCTATGATGTTCCGCTCCAGTCTAGAGGTCAGAAGAACTTTCCTTATCCTGATGAAAAAACAAGTTAACAAAGTAAAGCTAGTAAGAAAGCAATAATCAACAATATAAAAAAATTAAATGGTCAATTATCAAGAAGTATAAAGCACTAATAAAAAGTTTTTTGGGGCAAAAATGAGAAAATGAACCTTTAGTGAATGGATTTTTGCAAGGGAAATAAAATTTCTAAAAGATTATACCTATAAAATAAAATGCAAAAAGAGTGTTAGCAGGTACTAATAAGGGATAAATATATAAATGCTTTTTTATTTTTATAATGATGAAAAAAAGAGGTCAATTAACAATTTTCATAATTATTGCAATATTGGTAGTTGTCTTAATAATTTTTTTCTTTTTAATGCAGAATGATTTTATGAGTCAGCCGATTGAAGGTTCAGAGATTGTTCTTGCTTCTGTTCTTGCTTGTGTTGAATATACCACAAAAAATTCACTTTATTTTGTTTCTTTTCAGGGAGGATATAATACACCGCCCGAGACCCATTTTAGTTTTTCTCCGACTTTTTTTCCATATTATTATTATGAGGGAGAAGATTTAATGCCTTCACTTCCAATGATTGAATATGAAATAGCAGAGTTTGTTGATGAGAATCTTGAGAAATGTTTTAATTTGATTGAGAGTGGTAATTTTGAGATAAGTTATTCAAGACCAAAGAGCGTTGATGTGAATATTAGAAAAGAAGGTGTTGAGTATAAGATAGATATGCCTATTACAATTAGAAAAGATGGTAAATCAATGGTTTTTGAGTTGTCTGAATTTCCTATGACTCATGAGACAAGATTATATGATATTTATCAGACCTCAAGATTTTTTATAAATGACCAGTTGGATAATCCTGAGGATTATTGTATTAGTTGTCTTGCAAAGATGAGTGCTGATGCTGGAATAAAGTTTTATTTGTTTCCTTTAATTGATGATGTTTATATTATAATGGCATATGAGAACAAGCCAAATCCTGTTGTGTTTCAATTTGTAAATAAATATTTGCCTGAAAATTAAAAGCATAAAACTTATAATAAAATGGAGATAAAAAAGAATATGAAAGATTGCGAATTTAAAAAAGAGTCAGAGGTTTTATTAGAAAAATACTCTGCAACTCACAAGACTCTTTCACTTATTGCTTGTTATATTTTGATTGTTGCTGTTGTGGTATGGAGTGGTGGGAGTGTTAGTTTGGGTAGTGGGCGAGAAGGTGGTGGTGATGAAGAAAATCTTCTTGATGTTGAAGAATTTTTTAATGGATTATTTGAAGATGAAAAATTAGATAAAGATTTTGAGATTTTAGTAGATAATGATGGAAATATAAGGTTTAAAA
>PXEJ01000375.1 GCA_003566215.1 Cyanobacteria bacterium T3Sed10_376R1m
CCAGTATTTCCCGCAGTACCTTCTACCACAGTACCACCCGGTTTTAATAAACCTTTTTTCTCCGCTTCCTCAATGATATATAAAGCTGCCCTGTCCTTAACCGAGCCTCCCGGATTAAGAAATTCTGCTTTACCCAAAATTTCGCACCCTGTTTCCTCACTAAAAGTGTTTAAACGAATCAAAGGAGTATTACCAATAGTGCCTACGAAACCTTGTTTAATATCCATTATTATTAATATAGTCTTAATCTTTTGATTTTACTATCTTACAATTTATTTACGACCTATTCTTGTCTATCTGACACTCAAGATTATCAATGAGTTAGTGTTTATCGCATTACTTTTTTGAGGGGTATCTAGTTATCTGTTATGCTTAACTTAACAACCTTCTGTTTTGGTGTATGAGCATTTCTGACTCTTCTAATAATTTATCTCTTAATCGTCAACTAAGTAAATTTTCTCGTAAAACGGTTGGCGTTGTTGCTGATTTACGATTAGCAATTATACTGTTACTTGCGATCGCACTTTTTAGTATTAGTGGTACAATAATTGAGCAAAATCAGGGGCTATCATATTATCAAGAAAACTATCCCCAAGAACCAGCTCTATTTGGTTTTTTAACTTGGCAAGTATTATTAGATATTGGCTTAAATCATGTTTATACAACATGGTGGTATTTATCAATTTTGGTACTTTTTGGAACAAGTTTAATTGCTTGTACATTTAAAAGACAATTACCAGCTCTAAAAGCCGCTAAAATCTGGAAATATTATCGTCAACCGAAGGAATTTAACAAATTAGCATTAAGTGCTGAATTAAACTTAATAGAATCAGCCCAAATTAAAGATAATTTACAAAAAAAAGGTTATAAAGTATATCAAGAAAATAACTGTCTATACGCCCAAAAAGGTATTAGTGGAAGAATTGGACCAATTATTGTCCATGTAGGCATGATTGTAATATTATTAGGAGCAATATGGGGAGCTTTTACAGGCTTTTTTGCTCAAGAAATGGTCGCCGAAGGGGAAACTTTTACCATTAAAAACTTTATTGAAGCTGGGGCATTAACTAATTTAAAAAAACCTCAAGATTTTTCTATTAAAGTAAATGATTTTCGCATTGATTACAGTCCACAAGGAGCAGTAGATCAATTTTATTCTGATTTATCAGTGATAGATAAACAAGGAAAAGAATTAAATCGCAAAACAATTTTTGTAAATGAACCCTTACGGTATAAAGGGGTTACTTTTTATCAAACAAATTGGGGAATTTCTGGTGTAAAAGTGCAGTTAAATAATAGCCCTATTTTTAAATTACCAATGGCGGAAATACCTACCAAGGGAAATGGTAGAATTTGGGGAACATGGATTCCTACCAAACCGGATATGAGTGAGGGAGTTTCTTTGATTACCAAAGACTTACAGGGTACAATGTTTATCTATGACATGAAGGGTGAATTGGTCAGTGCTACGCGCCCCGGAATGCCTGTTCAAGTTAATGGGATTAACCTCAAAATTTTAGATTTAATTGGCTCAACTGGGTTACAAATAAAAGCTGACCCCGGTGTACCAGTAGTTT
This sequence comes from Cyanobacteria bacterium T3Sed10_376R1m, assembly GCA_003566215.1. Classification (GTDB taxonomy): domain Bacteria; phylum Cyanobacteriota; class Cyanobacteriia; order Cyanobacteriales; family Cyanobacteriaceae; genus Cyanobacterium. The sequence continues at coordinate 1,578 of PXEJ01000375.1, forward strand.
ATCTTGGTTTTGCACTTTTAATGGTCGGAGTGGTTATGAGCTATGTTTCTTTTTCTCAGGTTTGGGTTTTACAATCCGAGGATTCTACTTTTTTGGGTGGCAAAACTAACCGGGCACAAGTAGCTTTTGAGCGGGAAATTTTTACTCTTATGGAAGGATTAGATCAAACGTAATTAGGCTTTGCTGAAAAAGTGCTGTGGTGAGATGAATTGACAATTGTGAGGTTTTATTCTCTGGGTGTATGATCTGTAATTTTGTACTTTTAACTATTTTTTTGTCAAAAAAGCGTTACTTTTCTATATATTTTTTTAATACTGGTAGAATGATGAATCAGATCTAAATTCAGTAAAGCCTATTTATTATCAATGCTAACAGCCCCCGAACCATAACTAATAATTAAGAGCAATCCACCGATCAGAGCTATATTTTTCAAAAATCCTGACAAATCAGAAGCTATAGGGTGAAAGATAATAGTAGTAGGAATAAGAAAAAGAATCAGTAAAATGGCTCCGATATTTGATTTATAACCCAAAATCAAGGATAAAGATCCTAATAATAGGAACACAATCGCCCCACCTCCTAGCAATGGTGCTAAAGGCAATCCTTGATCAGCAATAGTAGAAATAAAACTAGGAAAATTTAGAAGATGCTGTACCCCAGCATTCAAAAATATTAAAGATAAACAAACTCTTCCTGCTAGTGGTAAATATTTCATAATGATAATTAATTTTAGTTAAACCTATAGTAATACTTAGTTTATTTACTTGCTAAGGTAGCTTATCTTCTAAATCTCTCTAAAAAACTAAATTTTTAGTGAGGTTTTATGTAAGCTATGGCATGAATCCAAATTAAGGCTTTTTCTTCTCTATTTTCTAATAAACAAAGGCAGTTTTCATCTAGCCATAAAATTCTTCCCTCAGCAGTTTGATTGTTAAGTAAACCGATTTCTACGGATGTTTTATCTTTTATAAAAGATTGAATTTGACGTACACTAGGAAGACCAGTATTAAAAGTTGGCATTTTTTATTCGAGGGAGAAAATACTTATGCAGTTTGGCAAATATCATGGACTTGGTAATGATTTTATTTTGATTGATAATCGTCAATGTGATCAACCTTTGGTATCTGCTGATGAGGCAGTGAAAATGTGCGATCGCCACTTCGGCATTGGTGCTGATGGGGTAATCTTTGTTTTACCAGCTCAAAACAACTGCGATTATACCATGAGAATCTTCAATTCCGATGGTTCAGAACCAGAAATGTGTGGTAACGGTATTCGCTGTTTTGCCCAATTTATCACAGAATTAGAAGGTCAAGAGGAAATTGGCAGAAAGTACCCCATTCACACTTTAGCTGGCACTATTACCCCTACAATCAAAGGAAATGGGATGATTAGGGTGGATATGGGTGAACCTCAATTGATGGCGGAGAAAATACCGACCACTTTAGGTAAACCAGGGGACAAGGTAATTAATCAATCCTTAACCGTTGAAGGAATTGAATATGAGGTAAGTTGCGTTAGCATGGGTAATCCTCATTGTTTAGTTTTTGTAGAAGATGTAGAAAATTTTAGTGTGGAAACCATTGGTTCTAAGTTTGAAACTAACCCTGTATTTCCCCAAAAAACTAACACCGAGTTCATCCAAGTTATGAACCCTAATTACCTTAAAATGCGAGTGTGGGAAAGGGGTGCAGGGATTACCCTAGCTTGTGGTACTGGGGCTTGTGCTACGGTGGTGGCAGGGGTTTTAAATGGAAAATGCCATCGTATTTGTACGGTGGAATTACCCGGAGGATGTCTAGAAATAGAATGGAGTAGAGAAGATAATCATGTTTATATGACAGGTCCGGCTACTAAAGTATTTTCTGGACAATTCCTTTAGTCGTCAAGGGTTTGACGGGCTCGGCGAATTAATTCCTCTGGACTTAGTTCGGCAACAAATTCCCGAAAGGCTTCCATTTCTTGCTCGTCCGCTTCCCTATCTACAGGAATAGAAGCATCTAAAACTACTTCTTCCATCACCCATATAGGGCAACCCTCCCTAATAGCGATGGCAATAGCATCACTAGGACGACAATCAATATTTTTCTCTTTTTTCCCCATTTTGGTACACAATAAAGCGTAAAAAGTATTATCTTCTAAAGCATTGATAACCACACGCTCTAACTTTACATTCCAGACGTGGAAAATATCGAGCATAAGATCATGGGTTAGGGGGCGGGGAGTGGGTTGTTGTTCCAAGGCCGCAATGATGGATCTGGCTTGATCTTGTCCTATGTAAATAGGTAAAGCACGACGTTGGGTCCCATCCTTTAAGAGTACAATGGGGCTACGACTAACAGCATCAAGGGCGATCGCCGCCACTTTCATTTCGATCATCTATTTATCTCACTCTATTAGTAGGGAATACTTTTAAGATCTATAAATTAATTGTACACCTAAAACTAATCCCCTTCCGTAAAGACGTTCAGAATTAACGCCTTTACTAGGAATCCCATTATGATTAAGAACCTGAAGGAAAAAAAGATAAAAACCTTATTCTTCCATTAGATAGAAACTTCACTCAATTCACGGGTAATGTGATCGAAGGGTTGATCGATGAAGGAAGTATCTTCAATACCAGAGGAAAAAGCCATATCTTTAATCATTTCCTTCATGATTTGTACACCACGAACCGTAGGTGCGATAGGTACACAAAGAGAGTTATAGGTTTCTCTTAACCCCTGCAATACACGCTCATCTAATACGCTGGTATCCCCTGCAATGAGGGCATAACTAGCATAACGAAGGTAATAGTCCATATCACGTAAACAGGCGGAATAACGACGGGTAGTGTAAGCATTTCCCCCCGCACGAATTAATTCTGGTACTTCCTCAAATAATTGTTTACCAGCATTTAAGACCAACTCAGGAGAGTTAGCATTAATTAGATTGGCAACTTGAATTCTAGTTGTACCAGACTGAAAATAAGATTTTAAAGAATCGATCGCATCTCGATCTAAATAACGACCAGAAACATCATAACTTTTAATTAAGTTAGTTACGGCATCGAGTAACATTTTTTTCTCCCAACAAATATATTATTTTTAACTTTTAACTATTTTAAAGAGTCATATTTTATTTTAATCCTGATTTTGACCATCAAGTCAACTACAGAATCGCAACTATGATACAGTACCACTTTATAATCGTACTTATGGACTAATCATGATACTAGAAGAACCGAGTTTTCTTTCGGGAAAACACTACCAACAATTTTCTTAAAGAAACCAGTCAGTAGCTTTACAATAGTTATCATAAACAGCGAGACTATTATCTTATTTTTAAACCTTTATTGATAAGAAAAGTATCAAATCTTTACATATTTTCTAATTTTATGGCTATTGTTTCTTTATTTAATAAATCAACCAAATTTTTTTTAGTCTGTCTCTTGATGGCATTAACGATAAATCCTCTAACCACTTTTGCTTTACCTACAGATGTATCCTCAGATAGTTTTGTGGCAAAGGCTGTGGCAAAAACTGGGGCGGCGGTGGTACGCATTGACACAGAAAAAGTTGTTAATAGAGGATTTGACCCTTTTATGGATGATCCTATGTTAAGGCAATTTTTTGGTAATGGACTTTCTGGCAACATCCCTCAAGAAAGACGGGTTGTGGGACAGGGTTCGGGTTTTATTGTTGATAGTGATGGAATTATCCTTACCAATGCCCATGTGGTGAGTGAAGCCGATAAGGTTACAGTTACCCTGAAGGATGGTAGAGTTTTTGGGGGAAAGGTGATGGGTACTGATCAAATTACTGATCTGGCGGTGGTAAAAATTGATGTGGCAGAGGAGTCTTTACCTACGGCATCTTTGGGGGATTCTGGTAATGTTCAGGTGGGAGATTGGGCGATCGCAGTGGGTAATCCCGTTGGTTTAGACAACACTGTAACCCTTGGTATTATTAGCACCCTACACAGATCATCTTCAGAGGTGGGCATTTTAGATAAAAGAATCGACTTTCTACAAACTGATGCGGCTATTAATCCGGGTAATTCGGG
>PXEJ01000412.1 GCA_003566215.1 Cyanobacteria bacterium T3Sed10_376R1m
AATACGTTCAGACCAGTTAGCGATATATCGGCTTACTTCGTTATTGAGGGGGTGATCTTCTCCTAATTTGGACATAATGGAAATGGCATTTAAGAGACTGTCCACGGTATTGTTATCTGCTTGTAACTGAGCACAATAAAGACGATTGGTAGCTGATCCAAATATCAGGGATAATCGATTACAGTTATTGTTAGTAGGTAGTCTTAGCAATACGGACGTGGCGGCAAAACCTACACCTCCAAAAAAAAGCACTAATAAAGCGCAGATCAATTGCCAAGAAATTCCGTTATTGTTGCTTTCAGTTTTTGCCGTCATAGTGGGACTTTATTCTTAATTAAATTTCCTTGAAATACATCCTCGTGCGATCGAGTCTAGACAAATCTTATGTTAGCTAACACATATTATAGTTATATTTTATTGAGACATTTTAACATGGGATTGATTATCTTAACTACAAATGGGGCATTTCTGCTGACCCTTGATAACTACGGGAAAAGAGAAATGACGGGGGCATAAATTTTGTCGATTTACTAATTCTAAAACTTTATTGTTGGGTCAAGTTCAGGTAGGTTTTAGGATTGTTGAGCCGAGTACGATTGATTTTCTGGGATGATGGATGGACGTAAACATAAATAAACCAAAGTGCCGAGGAAGGGTACTAAAATAATTGACCATAATATTTTATCATTTTTAATATTTCTTCTTTTCAAATCGTCTTGAATTAGTACGGGAAATAGTAAACATAGACAACAAAAGTCTATGGTCATGATATTAATAAATTTACTGGTTTGCCATTGATAAATAAAGTCATTCCAGTTACCATTTCTGATGGCTAATATTACTAAAATAATTGTACCTACAGTAAGGGCGATCGCACTCAGACGACTATCAAGCACTTTAACCAAAAAATTTTTTTCCCCAGTAAAATCAGAATTATTTTCTCGTAAACCTAGATAGGGTAACAAAGCAAAAGCACCGAGGAAAAAACTACCAATAACAAAAGGATAAGCTATAATTTTTTGATTTCTACCATCAATTATTAATAGACAAGCATATACCATCGGTAGAATGCCCATCAAATTAAATAAACTAATTATATAAAAATTAATTTCATCCCAATTTCCCTTAGAAAGATTAATAATCAAATCAAAAGTATTGGGATTATCAGGAGGAGAAAAGAAAAATCCGTAAACTAAAAATATTAACCAAATTCCCCAAAAAATAGTTTTTTCTAACATAAATAATTTAAAATTAGCATATTGTATTTCTTATTCGGTGTTAAAGGCAAGGTGTTAGGTGGTAGAGGACGTAGCATGGTACGTTCTTACAGGTATTAGGTTAAAGAATTTATAAAAAACATCTCTTTATTCATTTTTTTATTTCTAATTCTTTGATTGAGTCTGCTACCTGAAACGTGCCCAAATTCAATGTTCTCATATCGAACTGAGATCTTATATAGATAACAAAAAGAAATCCCTAAACCTTGCCATTTTTAGGAAGATAGAGGGTTTTTAAATTAGGATCTGCTGAATAAATCAAAACTACAAATATCAAAGATTTAAGCATATTAAAAATATTACAAAAATATATAGCGTTTTTTATAATTATGAGATACATTTATTATTCTTAAGTCCCCCGAATTTGCGGGGGATTTAGGGGGATCATTTTGTACCCCGTAACCATGATAATTGCTATAGATACTATACCCAGAGAATAAAAGCTCATAATTGTTCATTGTCAATTATCAATTGTTAATTCTCCTTATCGTAGCAATTTTTCAGCAAAGCCTAATTAATACTTCCTTTCTTTTCTCAAGAATTTTCCTGAAAAAATAAATCATTCTTCCCTAGAATTGAAGAATTTTAGGAACTAAACTAAAGCGGGAATTTTTTGAGTATTTTCTCCGTTACCACTATTCAATACTTGGTTTCGACAGAAAATTTCACAGGAATTATTAGGACTTTCAATTAATTTAATTTTTTCTAACTCAACCCCTAACTTACTCACAGGCTTTTGTAATAAAGTTGCAATATAGAAAGCGATATTTTCTGCCGTGGGTACAGTCTCAGCAAAATGAGCAATATCCTTATTTAAGAAAGTATGATCAAAAGGTTCAACCACATAATCATCAATAACTTGTTGTAACTTACCTAAATCAACAATCATCCCTGTACGAGCATCCATTTCACCCGTTACAGATACTTCTAAATGATAGTTGTGTCCGTGACCATTGGGACGAGCGCACTTTCCATAAATCTCTAAATTTTCTTCATAGCTTAGTTTATTTGAAGCTAATCTATGGGCGGCGCTAAAGTGAGTTTGAATCGTTAAAGTTGCTTCCATGTCTTTTCCTTGATAATTAACCCAAAGTTGAGGATGTTCGTATAGTAAAATGTCAGTTAATGGTAAATGGGGGTTCAATCTTTGCCATATTACCCGTGCAATGTTTTCTGTGGTGGGTAGGGTTTCGTTAAATTCTGCCCATGTATCATTAAGATAGCCATAGTCTAACTGATTGGTAACTTCATTTTTGATTACTTTTTTGACGTTAGAAAGATTTTGTACCATGCCATATTCATCTAATTCACCGATGAGAGACACGAATAAAACGTAGTTGTGTCCATGACCGGGAAAACGACTATTTGCCCCAAAACGCTCTTTGTTTTCTGTTTCTGATAATTCTGGTAACCAATAGCGGTGACTAGCGCTGAATTTGGCTCGACGATTGACAATACATTTCATTGCAATACTTATTTATTCGGCTTTTTGATTCTTTTACTAGCTTACCATTTTTTGCTTAACTTAACTTAATATAGAAATACTGTTTGAGGGGGGGGCTAAACATTAGAGTGTAGAATTTTTAAAAAATAATACTCTAATTTTTTCAATATTTCTAACATCACAACCTATATAGAACTGTTATCTTAATTATTAAGTTTTTTTATTAAAAGGGTTAAATTGTCATCTTTAATTATCAATTGCTATAATGTTTAATTTTCTTTTTTTGCTAGTAATAGTTTTTTTTATAATTGTTTATTATTTTGTTTTACCCGCTAAAATTGGTCAAAAAAGAAAGGAAATTAGTAATAATAGTTTTCCTAAAGAATGGGTTTTGTTTTTGACAGAAAATGTTTATTTATACAAGAAACTTCCTAGTCAATTAAAAAAACAATTACATAGTTATATTCAAATATTCTTAGCAGAAAAAGAATTTATAGGTAAAGATGGGATCAAAATAACTGAAGAAATGAAGTTGATTGTTGCATCTCAAGCTTGTTTATTATTAATTGAAAATAATCCTAATCCTGTGGAACCAAAAAGAAGTAACTATTTCCCTTATCTTAAATATATTTATATTTATCCCGATAGAATAGCCCATAAAAATAAGCCTTATCAAGAAGAATATAATATTTTATTAGGTCAATCATCGGTAGGTTATAAGTCGGGAAAAGATGGCTCTATTCTATTTTCTTGGGCAGATGTTTTACGGGAGGCAAATAATCCACAGTATGGGGATAATGTGGTTTTACATGAGTTTACCCATCAATTGGATCAAGAATTTGGCAATGCAACAGGCACACCTCGATTGAGTAATTTAGAAAAAACTCTAGTTTGGCAAAAGATTTTTCGTACGGAATATGATAATTTATGTGATGCTGTTAGTAAGGGTAAAGAGACTATTATTGATAGTTATGGTACTCAAAACCCTATTGAATTTTTTGCGGTAGCAACGGAGGCTTTTTTTCTTAAGTCAAGATTATTGGCAGTTTATCACCCTTTATTATATGAACAATTAAGTCAATATTATCATTTAGATCCTGTTATTTGGTAAGCTTTATTTTATCTTTTTAAAACTTTTTATTTCACTTTTTGAGTGGAGACAATTTGACGGCAGTAACTATAAATATTAAAAATTAAGCTACACAGTTTCTAAAACCATCTCTTAGTTTTTTCTCGTCAAGGTTGCGCCCGATGAAGACTAATTCACTTTTACGGGTTTCATTGGGCTTCCAAGGGCGATCGCACTTCCCATCAAATAACATATGAACCCCTTGAAATACAAGCCTTTCAGCTAATCCTTCCACATTAATAATACCCTTCATCCGAAAAATATCAACTCCTTGAGTACGTAAAACTTCCCCAATCCAAGCATTTAGTTTCTCCATATTGATAGACTGGGATTCGGTAATGGCAACGGAGTAAACTGAGTTATCATGTTCGTGGGCTTCTTCTTCTAAAAATTCAGGGTCAATTTCTAGGGCATTGTTAAGGTCAAAGGCTTTGACTCCAAGCACTTTATCCATTGCGATCGCACTTTCTTGGGTACGATAAATTTTTGCCATAGAATTCATTCCCTTAATTTTTGCTTCCAACTCGCTCAACTCTGACTCAGTAACTAAATCAGTTTTATTTAACAAAATTATATCGGCAAAGGCAATTTGTTCTTCTGCTTCGTGGGCTTCCCAATGTTGTTGAATATGAAACGCATCTACCACCGTCACCACGGCATCCAATAGCAATTGTTTTTGCATATCTTCATCCACAAAGAACGTTTGTATTACAGGGGCAGGATCAGCCAATCCCGTAGTTTCGATAACGATATGATCAAATTTATTACGGCGTTTCATTAAATTGTTAATAATACGAATTAAATCACCACGTACCGTGCAACAAATACAACCATTATTCATTTCAAAAATTTCTTCATCTGCATCAATTATTAATTGATTATCGATACCCACTTCTCCATATTCATTAACGATAACCGCAACTTTTTTGCCATGTTCATGGGTTAAAATACGGTTTAATAATGTTGTTTTTCCAGCTCCTAAATATCCCGTTAAAACCGTTACTGGAATTGTGGTATTATGTGCGATCGTAACCATAAATAGTAAAATATCTTAAATAAACTTTATTCCATTATAAAGCCTCACTCAAAATATTGTTTTTAATTCTAATAAAAATAATAAATATCCTCGAAAAATAACATTAACAATTAGTAAATTTAAACAAAAACGAATTAATTATTAGTAATTCATTCCCGTTAAACTTGCCAACTTTTTTTCCACCAAATCAAATTCAAAAGGCTTACTAATAAAATCATTCATCCCAATATCTAAACAAAGTTTTCTATCCGCAGTAGTGGCATTTGCCGTCATTGCAATAATATGAGGTTGCATCGATAAAGGTAAATTGTCACGAATCCATTTTGTAGCAGTTAAACCATCCATTTCAGGCATTTGCATATCCATCAAAATGACATCATAAGGACATATTTTAACAGCCTCTAAAACCTCTAAACCATTAACCGCTAAATTAGCCTGATAACCCAATTTTTTTAATAGCAATAATATTACTTTTTGATTAACTCGATTATCTTCAGCCACTAAAATTTTTAAAGAAAAGACTTTTTTCTCCTTCACACTGTCAAAAACAACTTTAGAGGATAACATATTATTACTATCATGATCAACACAAGAATTTAGCCCAGAAAAAGAGTCAAAACTCTTATCATCATTCACACTATGAAATCGCCCCTTTGCCTTAATCGTAAAATAAAAAGTCGAACCTAAGCCGACAACACTTTTTAGCCAAATTTCCCCTCCCATTAAC
>PXEJ01000253.1 GCA_003566215.1 Cyanobacteria bacterium T3Sed10_376R1m
ATTTTAATTAAACATTATTAAAATCATCAAAGAATACTCAAAGATAGGTAAATAATTCTAATTTTTGTTGGTCAAACTCATTTAAGTTCGATCTAAATTTATCGGTAGGGAAATAATAGTTACAATTATTTACTTAAATTTAATTTATCAATTGTCCACTATCTTCCTAACACAAACTTTTTATTTCATTATAACTGCATGATACTGTATTTATGTCGAAAAACATAGGGATCAAGAAGATATAAGTATTTATATTAAATTTTATTAACAATATTTTTTGCTAAGAATAGGTATCAAAAGTATGTAGCAAAATTAAACTACTGTAGAGTTGAAAAGCTTCGTCCCATAGTGTTTCTTCTTTTCTAAAAAGATTAATGTGAGACTTTATTTGTTTGAGCATTTCAGGGAAATGGATTGCCCCTTCGGTAAAGGGAGTAAAGTCTGAGGACAGGGGAACATTGCTTAATTTTTCGTCAATTAGTTTAACTAAATTGTGCCATTTTTTTTGGTTTGTTTTGTCTTCTGATACAGTATTTATTCCCTCTTGAAATTGATAAAACTGATCACTAAACCTAAGAATTATTTGCTGTTGATTAAGATGTAGATCATAAAATTGGAGATAATCGAGGGTAGTTTTTTTACGCTTTAGTTTGCCCCTATTATCAGTATGAAGTGACATTTCAAATAAGGGAACAATAGCACTTACTCGACTATATATTTCATTTAATTCTACTTCTAATAGTAAGTCTTTTTCTGTATCTTGGTCATAGACAATAGTTATTGTATCATTTATTTCTTTAATATATTTTACTTGATACACTTTTGTTTGATTAATTGTTCGGATAGGGTAACAAAAACAAGGTATGGAAGCATTAATAAATTCTGTTCGATAATAATTTAAATCACCATAATATCCCGTTTTACATAGACGAGGGTTACGAGTTGGTAATTGTAATTTAGCAGTGTATAGGTCAACTTCAAGAATTTTAGCGAATTGGGGAGCAACTTGATTTTTGTATTCTAGGGTTAGGGGCAGTAAGACTAATACGGCTAAATCTTGACCATTTTCTTGTTGTCTAAATTGTTCTAGTTTTATTTTTTTATCTTCTTTAAATTGTTGATCTTTTTTCTTTTTTTCTGCGGTTTGAATTACTTTAATTCTTTCTAATCCATCTCTTACTTTAGTTATTATCTGGGGATTGGGAAATATGCTATCTTTTAATACTTGACGATATTTTTGTTCTGCTTGTGCTAATTTATTCTCTTTTTCTTCTATTAGTGCGTAATAGTAATTACTCCATAATAAATTATCTTCTTCGGGGGGCAAATTAGCTATTAATTCTTTTGCTTTATGATAATTTTCTTGGTCAATGGCGATCGCAATTTCTGGTAACATAATAATATCCTCATTAACTATAAGTATTTTCGCTAATTCCTGCAATTAATGCCATGGTTGCAATGGGGGCTGTTACGGCGCGTAATATTCTTTTACCTAATGATATAGGTTGAAATTTATGAGCGATCGCATTTTCTACTTCTTTGTCACTCCATCCTCCTTCGCAACCCGTGGCGATGATAATTCGGGAAGGTAATTGATGGGGATTTAAGTAGTTCATTATATGTTTTTCTGTGGTTCTAGCCACGGCAATAAAGCAAGGACAATTAAGGGATGAAGTTTGTATGATAGCCTCATGAAAAGCTAATGGTTCATTTATCAACGGTACGATACCTCTTTCTGATTGTTCGGCTGATTCTTGGGCAATTTTGCGCCATCGTATTAATTTATTATGACTTGGTTTGGGTAAAGTGCGATCGCTAATAATGGGAAATATTTTATTTACCCCCAATTCTGTGGTGCAACGAACAATTTCTTCAAAACCGTTTCCCTTCGGAAGAGAAACTATTAAAGTAACATCAATCCCTAACTCTCTTTTCTCCTCAAAATAACTAACAATCTCTCCCCCATCGTCATTTAATTTTACTTGCCAACACTTACCCTTACCATTAATGGCAATAAAATGTTGTCCATTATTTAACCTAACCACACGGCGTAAATAATGTTCTTGGTCATATTTTAGTATAATTTTGTTAGCTTCTTTTTGGGTTTCCTCAATAACTAATCTATATAACATTTAGAAACGATAACAACTTAAAATAATAATATTTATTATCTCTTAATATACCAGTGTTTTTCCAAAAAGAATGATATAAACCAAAAATGCTATCTTATTTTTTTATTAATGGTTATAACAGAACAATTTATAAAACAACAATTCCACTGATTATTTATCATAAAATATTGCTTTATTTTAAGAAAATGTAAATTATATTACCCTCGACTATTAAGTGTAGCGTTTTTTATAATTATGAGATACATTTATTATTCTCAAGTCCCCCTTATTAAGGAGGATTTAGGGGGATCATTTTGTACCCCGTAACCATGATGATTGCTATATTTAATTTATTAAGGAAAAATAGTATCAAATTTAAATTAAAATGAAAAATATATTAGTCACAACATCTCAAATGCAGAGAATTGAAGAAAAAATTTTTGCAGATGGAATGCCCGTAGAGAGTTTAATGGAAAAAGCTGCTTTAAAAACAGCCTCTTATATTGACAAAATATTACCTTCCCACAAAAATTTTACCATAGGAATATTAGTCGGTTGCGGACATAATGGGGGAGATGCTTTAGTAATTGCGAGGGAATTATATTTAAAAGGTTATGATATTTTAATTTATGCTCCCCTAGCTGAGAAATCAAAAAAAATAACCAAACAACATTTACTTTATGCCCATAATATAAAAATTTCTTTTGTAGAAACTATTGATAATTTAAAAAACTGTAATATTATAATTGATGGTTTATTTGGCTTTGGTTTAACTAGAAAAATTACCAACAATTTAGCCCAAGAAATTAACATAATTAATCAGTGGCAAAAAAAAGTAATTAGTATTGATATTCCTTCAGGAATTAATACTGACACAGGGGAAGTTTTAGGAATAGCAATTAAAGCTAATTTAACCCTTTGTTTGGGTTTGTATAAAAGAGGATTATTTCAAGACAAAGCCTTGGAGTATGTGGGCAAAGTAAAAATAATTAATTTGGGAATTCCTCGTCAATATATAGAAGAAGTTATTAAAGAATCTTCCCTAGTGGAGTTGATGACAAAACAAAAGGTAGCAAAAATATTACCCTTACCTCGTCAGAAAAATACCCATAAATATAAACAAGGACATTTGCTATTAATTTGTGGTTCAAAAAAATATGTGGGTGCGGCGTTGTTGTCAGCTTATGGGGCTAGAAGTAGTGGCGTGGGGATGGTTTCTATTGCTGTACCTAATAGTTTGAAGTATATCGTCAACACTCAGATTCCGGAGGCTTTAGTGATTGGTTGTGACGAAAGTGATACTGGTGCGATCGCATTTTTACCTCCTTTAGATTGGGATAAGTATGAATGGGTTTCCTGTGGTATGGGTTTGACGAGGGAAGCTGTGTCAGTAGTTGAGGATGTTATTGATAGTGATTGTAATATTTTGCTTGATGCGGATGCGTTAAATATTGTGGCGGAAAATTTTTTAATGGATACCCTCAAATTGAGAAATGGGAAAACAGTTTTAACTCCCCATGATGGTGAATTTAAGCGTTTGTTTTCTGATTTGAGTAACGTTGATGACAGAATTGAAGGTAATCGTCTAGGTGCAGTTTCTCTTAATGGGACTATACTGCGCAAGGGGACAAAAACGATCATTAGCAATGAAAATCATAGTTATCTCATTTCTCAAACTACTCCAGCTTTAGCAAGGGGAGGCAGTGGAGATGTTTTAAGTGGCTTTTTAGGAGGATTACTCGCCCAAAGTCATCTAAACTCATCTTCTGTGATTGATACCGTAGCGACAGGGGCTTGGTTACATCAACAAGGGGCAATTTTAGCCCAAAAAAAAGTTTCTCAAATGGGAGTTGATGGGGTGACTTTATCTGCTTATATTCTTAACGTCATTAGTCATATTTACAAAAATTTACAATAAAAAAGGGGCTAGAACCCCTTGTTTTTATGCTTATTTAGATGTGAAGGCTCAGATCCAGCAAAAATTGCCCTTAGCCAACAAATTCTTTCACAGGTGAGCATACACCGGCAGGAGTTTCACCTTTGAGGTAAGCTAACATAGTATCAGCATCAGATACTTCAAAAGGATCAGCAGGACAGTTATCTTCGTAACCCGGTTCTACAAAGATTTTTTCAATCTTACCATCGTCAACAACCATTGAATAACGCCAGGATCTTAAACCAAATCCGAGGTTAGCTTTATCAACTAACATACCCATTTTACGGGTAAATTCACCGTTTCCGTCAGGTAACAAGAATACGTTTTTCGCACCAATTTCTCTACCCCATTTGAACATAACGAAAGCATCGTTTACAGAAACACAGATGATTTCATCAACTCCTTGAGCTTTAAATTCTTCGTATAACTCTTCGTAGCGAGGGAGGTGGTTTGAAGAACAAGTGGGAGTGAATGCACCGGGTAAGGAGAATACTACTACTTTTTTACCGCCAAAAATTTCTTCAGTGGTTTTGTCTTCCCAACGGTAGGGGTTAGAACCTTCTACGGATTCGTCACGGACACGGGTTTTGAATACTACACTAGGTACTTTTTCAATAACGGTCATATTTTACCTCTACAATAATAATTTATAAAACTTTACATTTAAGCTAATAAAGTTAGAAGCATTATTTTTTTGCCTCTACCTAAGAATAACTCTTATTTAAGAATTTGTCAATAACAATAGTCATTCATTTTTGTTAAGGTATAGTTAAGGTTAGTCTATTAATGATTGAGAATAAAGTTAGACTAATCTTTAGTTATATTGCACTGAGATGAATTTTCACTTTGTCATGGAAAAAAAAGTAGATGAAATTATAACGGTTTTGAAGTCAAAAGGTTTGAGGGTAACTTCCCAGCGTTTCGCTGTGTATAATAATTTACTCCATCGGAATGATCACCCAACGGCGGAAGAAATTTTAAGGGATTTGAACAAAAATGCCCCTACTTTGTCTCAAGCAACGATTTATCTTTCCTTACAAACCCTTCGGGATGTGGGTTTAATTCGGGAGGTTTTATTGCAGGAGGGGGTGTGTCGTTATGATGCTAATGTTTCTCCTCATCATCATTTTCGTTGTCTTGATTGTGGAGCTATTGAGGATATTCCTTGGGAGACTTTTTCTAATCTTTCTATTGATAAGTTACCCACTGGGTTAAGGGTTGAGCAGTATGAGGTTATTGTACAGGGTAAGTGCGATCGCTGTTAACTGTTACTGTTTATTTTTTTTTCAGAGAAATATTAATATCAATTTGACTACTATTCGGATTGTTACTAGAAGTTGCGATCGCAATTCCTTTTATAGACTCAATTAATTTTTTTTCATCTAAACTTAAACCATCGAGTAATGTGGGAGATTTTTGTAGGGCAAAATTAAGGGTTTTTTCTACATCTAAATAGACGTGACCAAAATTATTGCGAGGTAGATTGCTAGTAGTTAATTGAAACGTACTATCATTAGTTAATGGATTAATATTGGTATTATCAAA
>PXEJ01000156.1 GCA_003566215.1 Cyanobacteria bacterium T3Sed10_376R1m
GGAAGAAGTTGGTCTTCGCGGTGCTAAAGTAGCAGCCTACACCATTAGACCTGATTTAGCAATTGCAGTTGATATAACAAAAACCGGAGATACTCCGGAAGCAAAACCGATGGCGGTAAGTTTAGGTAAAGGACCGGCAATTTGTTTAATAACGATTTCTTCTTCTGGTAAAATCTCATCAACTTGAATGGCCAGAAGATTGTTACCCCCTCGCAAAATAATGATAGAAAGGTGATCCTCATCATGAACAGAACTGCTATAAAGAAAACTTCTGCTCATCTGACGATTATATTTCAACAAAGTGCTTAGGGAGCGGAAAGGCAAAAGATTTTTATTCCACAAAATACACTGCTGACCTTTTTCATTAGTTTTAATCTCCCTATGGGACATTTTGATCGTGTCTTCAATTCCATCAATGGGAAAAGCAATACGAACATTATCATTCATACAACAAAGTGCCTTACCAATACTCAAGGTTAGAGGTAAGCGGATGGTAAAATTTGTCCCTTGTCCGGGGCTAGAATCAATGTTTACAGATCCTCGAATTTCGTTTAATTTATTACGGACAATATCTAAACCTACCCCTCTTCCTGCGTGGCTGTCTGCTTTTTCTTTAGTGGTAAAACCAGCATTAAAAAGAAACTCATAAATATCTTGTTCCTTTAAATTTTTAGCCTGTTCTGGGGTAATAAGATTTTTTTGGATGGCTTTTTGTTTAACTTTATGAGCATTAATTCCCGCACCATCATCGGAAATGGAAATAACAGTTTGAGGTCCTTGTAAAAAAGCTCTTACAGTAATTGTTCCCATCGGCTCTTTACCGATAGATTCTCTTTCTTCTGGTTGCTCAATACCGTGGGTGACGGAGTTTTTTACAATTTGTAAAAGAGGATCCCAAAGATGTTCTAGCATCATTTTGTCAACTAAAACATCTCGGCCTTCTACCTTCAACTGTACTTGTTTATTGTATCCTTGGGCAATTTTACGAATGGGAAGAGGAAGGCGATCGGCATTCTGGGCAAAAGGAACCATCCTCGACTTATTAATTTGCTCTTGTAGTCGGTTGGTGATGTCCCGAATGTTTTTACCAAGTTGATCAGTTTCATCTACTAGGAATTGAATATCAGAGGTTGATTCTCTAATTCTTACCACCAACTCAATCATTTCTTGAGCAAGGAGGTGAAAATCACTAAAACGATCTAATTCGAGGTCATCTAATTCGGGGAAAGAATTTTTATTATTTCCAGAAGCTGAATTGTCAGAGTTACTATTCTGGGTTCCAAAATTAATATTTCCCCTTTCTAATTGCTCTCTAGCATTAGAGTAATTACGTTTTCTGCTACTAATCAAAGATCCTTGTAAAAGACTTTTTTCGTACATATCTTGGGTTTTTGCACCAACTTCACTCAAATCTTGAGCATGGGAGAGAAGATTATCTAGGAATTGTCTTAATTTTTCTTGATCTTCTTCAAGACGATTTCTCCTGACGACCATTTCGCCCACTAAGTTATTGAGATTGTCCAGATGTTTCACTGGAACTCTCATACTTTGTTCAAAGGTTTTGTGGTTAGATGCGGGGGTCGTTGCTGGTTTATTGTTCCATTGTTTTGGTTCGGGTGCTTTTTCCGCTTGTGCGAGGAGAATATCTAAATCACTTAATTCTGACTGCAGTTGTTTACTTGTATAGGTTAAGGTTGTTTGACTAAAGGAAAAATCAGAATTCGATTTACTAGATATTCCGTCACTAATGAGATTTTCTAATTCTTGCCAATTAATTTTTTCTTCTGGTTTATGGGTGGAGTTGATTAATTTTTCAAGTTCATTAAAGTTTTCGTAGTGGAGAATGACTTTTTGAGGTTTTTTGAGATAAATTGTCAGGGAGGGGGAATCATTTTGGAAGAGATTTTCGCTAACAATAAGATTGTCTAATTCTTCAAAGTTTTCGTAGATGAGAATGTTTTGAGGAGTTTTAAGATGGGGTTGTGGTAAGGATGACTCTTGGGGACTATTAAATAATTGAGCAATTTCTTGTTGAGGATTGCTAATAATAACTGTACTTGTGGAGTTTTTTGTATTTTCTCCCTCCTTATTGGTCAGGCTTTCATCTCCAATATCAATAACACCCTCAGAGCCATCAAAAATATCGTCTAGTTCATTAGTGCCATTTTCTTTTAGGGATTGATCATCATCTAAGAAATCCCAGTCATCTTCAATGTCATCACCGTTATTTAATAATTCTAAGACTTCTGGTGGGCGACTAAGGGTATCCCATTTATCACTTTCTAAGTTTTTGCTGGTATAACCTTCTGAGGAGTCTTCAAAAAGATTCTCGACTTCTTGGTTATAGTCTGGATTGTTGCTGGTATTTTTACTGGTAAGGAAAATGGAGCTTAGGGATTCACTGTCGCTAGAGGGAGAATCATCATCTAACCATTCATCAAGGGTTTGATCTTCTTCGGCGGCGTTGAGGGTGTTAATGAAATTATGGTCAAAGGCTTCGTTAAATAAATCTGTGGTGGGTTCTTCTTGTGTAACTATGTCCCTATCTTCTTGTTTTCCTGAGTTTGTGAGGACAGTCTCTTGCCATAGGTCTCTTTCAAGGGTTTTACTTTTTTGTTCTGAGAGTATTTCTTCTGATTTGGGAGGGATTTCTTGGGTTTGAGGATCAGCGTAGATCGTTTCTACGTCCATGAATCTGGTTTTAGCATCTGGTGCTAGTTTTAATAGTTTGTCACTAACTGCGATCGCATTTAATTCTCCTTTTAAGAGATATTCTGCGGATTGTTTTATTTCCTTAATAATTAATTTGGCGGTGGCTTCAAAATTATGGTTTGGTTTGGCGATCGCAAGTTTCGCCGTTTCCATCACTGAAACCCAACCAAAAAGATCTTGTTTTTTCCCCTCTAGGGATAAAAATTCACAATGAGCTTGTATAGCTTCTCGACTCGGGGAACTATCTCCCTGTTTGAGAATCTTCAACATTGAACCTAAGCGTACTAACGTTTTTTTATATAATTCTTGGGCTTGATTCTGGGAACTCATGATACTCTCTCTTATATAAGGAAAGGAAGACAAACAATAAATAAGGCAAAAAATCCATAGCCATCCTCAATCAGTTGTGAAAAATTTAGGCAATATTCTTTTCACGATCTAAGTAGTATCGCTATAGTCGTTATCACTTGATGGAAATATAAATAATCTAACTAAATTATCACATTATCTATCATCTTAATTTACCTTATCTATATATTAATCTACACTAACAATTAAATTTATTTAAAATTATTTTAATGACGATGTTGTAAAATAAATTCTGCAATGGTTAAATCAATGGGAGTTGTTACTTTTAAATTAGTTTCTTCCCCCACAACTATCTGTACCGAATGACCACACTTTTCCAATAAAGCCGCATCATCTGTCACTTCCCATCCTAACTTCAATCCTTTCCTATGACATTCTTTTAACAATTTTACGTCAAACCCTTGAGGAGTTTGTGCTGCCCAAAGATAACTACGGTTAGGGGTATCAATAACCATTTTATGATCATCGACTATTTTGATGGTATCTTTTACGGCAACAGCGGCAATTAATCCTTGAGAATGTGATAAGGCATCTGAGCAACGATCAAATAACTCAGGGGTAGCTAAACACCTTGCTCCATCATGGATTAAAACTTTTTGAGCATCATCAGGAAGGGCTTGTAAGCCATTATAAACAGATTGTTGTCTTGTCTCTCCTCCCTGAATCAATACCACTGGTTTTTTGAGGGATAATTGATCAATAATTGTTTGAAATTGATCAAAATCATAGGGTTGTCCAATAATACCTATCCATTCAATGGTTTTAGATAGATTTGCATTAATTAAAGTCCATGCTAATAATGGTTTATCTTGTAACTTTAAGAGAAGTTTGTTTTTTGCACCTCCCATTCTCTTACCTACTCCAGCGGCGGGGATTAATAAAAACATATTTTTTTGAATTAATAATTTATTTAAAATTTTTGTTTATTAACTATTTAAGAAATCAGCAATTTTTGTCACAGCTTCTTCTAAAATATCTGGAGTTTGCACTAAAGCAAATCTGACATAACCTTCTCCTTGGGTACCAAAACCAGCCCCAGGGGACAATGCTACCCCTGTATTTTTAACTAATTCTGTGCAGAATTTAATTGATTTTTTTTCCCATGGAGGAGGAAGTTTTGCCCATAGGTAAAGGGTGGCTGAGGGGGGAGGAATTTCCCAACCGATGGAGGCTAGTGAATTGACAAGAAAATCTCGTCTTTGACGATAAATGTTCACTGTTTCTAGGACACATTCTTGGGATGATGTTATGGCTAATTGTGCGGCATCTAAAATTCCCTTGTATTGGTTAAAATCAACCACTGATTTAACTTGTTTTAGGGCAGTAATCAAGGTGCTATTTCCGATGGCAAAACCAATTCTAAACCCACCCATATTATAAGATTTAGAAAAGGTATAAAATTCTATGGAAATTTCTTTTTTTTTGTCTGCCATAAAAATAGATGGGGGCATTTGTCCATCAAAGACTATGTCCATGTAGGGAAAATCATGGGCTAAAACGAGGTTGTTTTTTTGGCAAAATTGGACGGCTTTTTCAAAAAATGTTAGAGGTGCGATCGCACTTGTGGGATTATGGGGATAACTCAAAATCATCATTTTTGCCCGTGCCAAAATATCTTGGGGAATTATCTCAAACTGGGGTAAAAAGTCATTTTCTGCTAATAATGGCATAGGGTAAATCTTGCCCCCTGCGAGGTAAATTCCCCCTGCGTGGGAAGGGTAGCCCGGATCTAAAACTAGGGCATAATCTCCGGGGTTTAGAACTGCTAGGGGTAGGTGAGCTGTACCTTCTTGAGAGCCAATTAAGGGTAAAACTTCCATGTCTGGATTGATAGTTATACCAAATCTTTGTTCATACCATTGGGCAATGGTTGCTCTAAATTCTAATGTGCCTCGGTGTAATAGATACCCATGATTTTCCTTATTGTTAAGGGATGTTGCGATCGCACTTAAAATATGTTTAGGGGTGGGCAAATCCGCCGAACCTAAAGATAAATCAATTAACTTTTTCCCTTGATGTAATGCTTCACTTTTTGCCCTATCCATATCAGCAAAAACATTACTTTTTAAAGGTTTAATTCTTTGAGATAACTGCATTTAATTTTGAATATTAGATTAAAATAAAGGGAACGCTTCACAGTCCAATAATTTTTCTGACCTTTTTCCCCTCTAGGTGTCTTTTGCTCCCACTCAACAAAAGATTTTTCCTTATCCATAATCTTAGGATTCAACTAAGATTAAACATTTAAAAAAATTAAACGGCAGATTCTATCAACTCCTGCAACTTTTGTTTACCAATGGCACCCTCATAGGAGCTAACAATGTTACCATCTTTGAAAATTCTAAGGGCTGGGACACCTTCTACTTTACAAGTAGCGACACTATCAGGACTAGCATCAATCTCTAATTTTACTACTTTAAGGCGATCGGCATAATTTTCTGCCACCCAATTAATAGAAGGAGAAACCAAACGACAAGGACCACACCAAGATGCCCAAAAATAGGCTAA